>DATEAO010000212.1:0-10323 GCA_035288345.1 Candidatus Methylomirabilota bacterium
CCCGGCGAGTGCCCGTCCGACGGATCGCAACTAGAACCGCACTGGCGGGGTACTGAAAAATGCGCCAACCGCAGGCTGATCAAAAAGGTCCAGATGCAAGGCGGCGAAGGGTGGGACGACTGCGACGTACGCAGTTGTACGTCGCAGGGAGGCACAACCGCAATCCTCGAGCGCGGGCTTCGCTCGCGCAAGCTTGTGGGGGAGGTTCGGAAGGGGGGCGTGCCCCCCTCCGAGGAAGCCTTCGCCGCAGATGGGCCTTTTTCAGCAGCCTGCTAGACTTCGCGGTGAAACTCGCCGAGCACGCTATCCACCCACTCTTGGCGGCCAGCGGTTGTGGAGAGCTGGTTTGTCAAAGTTTGGAGCAGCCTCTGCGCTGAGGGAGCTCCTTGAGACTCTGCTGACACTTCCTGTAGCTTGAAGAGCACGAGCAGATGCACCAATCGCTCCTCGATCTCCCGCACCAAGCTCACCACCTGAGAGATGCGCTGAGACGCCAAGTCCTGGAACTCCATGGCGGCCATGATCTCCATCGCGCGTTCCTGAACCGTTTGCGCCAAGCGACTCATCGTGGGAAACGCAGGATGCGAAGCGAGCTTGGCGCGAACATCTGAGAGGGATTTGACAAGCTGCTCCTGCTCGTCGAGCAGCTGTTCCGCAGCATCGAGCACCCGATGAGTGACCACCTCAGTGGCCTGAATCACGTCCGCCAGCTCGGACGCGACAGTCGGCATGGTGTGCTGGCTTTCGCGCAGCGCGGGATCCATCTGCTGCAGGTTCTGGAGCGTGTGGTTGATGTAGTGGGCGAGCTGAGCCACTTCCCCCTGCGCCTTCACCGTCACCAAACGATGAAAATCTCCCTCGGCCATCCCCCGGGCCGCCCGCAACAGCTCATTCAGTGCCACGGTCATGCTTACGCTCCCCTCGTCAGTGTCGTTCATGATCTCCACTCTATCGCAGGACGTTGATCTCGACTCTACGATTCCTTGGCTCGCCGATTCCGGTCTGGTTGGGATAGAGCGGGCGAAACTCCCCCATGCCTCTGGCAGCGAGCCGTTCAGGGTTCAAGCTGTGTGTCTCGATAAAATAACGGACCACGGACGTCGCCCGCGCGGCCGACAGCTCCCAATTGGATGGATACAGCGACGAGCGGATTGGAAGGTCATCCGTGTGCCCCTCAGCCTCAACCATGTTCGGGAGTGGCCTCACGACCGGAGCGATCTTATCGAACATCGTCTTGGCCTCCAGGGTGAGGTGAGACCTCCCGAGATCGAAAAGCGCAGTCTCCTGAAAGCGCAGCACGATCCCCCTGGGGGTCTTCAAGATCTGAACTTTCCCGGCCTCCGCTTCCTCTCGAAGCGCGATGGACAGCGCTTCGGCCATGCGGTCCAACTGGTTCGGCGTCAGCAGCAGGCGTTCCCCACCCAGCCCCTTGTCGTTAATCTGGCTCTCCCCCGCTGGGGTCCCGAACGCAACTCGGATTGACGCGGCCACTTCCTGGAGCTTTTTGGCGTTCACCGACGACGTGGCGTAGAGCACGATAAAAAACGCCAGGAGCAACGTGATCATGTCCGCGTAGGTGAGGAGCCAGCGCATCATGCCGGCCCCGTCGTGATCCGGATGGTCCTGATGATCTGATGACGGCCGTGTTGGGGCGCTCATGCGTCACTCTTGGGGAATCGGCTCTGGAAGATTTTGGAAATACGCGCGGAGGCGTTGGTCGAGGATGAACGGGTTTTGTCCGGCCTGAATCCCGAGCACCCCCTCGAGCATCACCTCGCGGAGGAACACCTCTTCCTCGCTCTTGGCTTTCAGGTTCCCTGCGATGGGCAGGAAGATCAGGTTTGCGGAGAGGATCCCGTACAGCGTCGCGACAAAGGCGAGCGCCACGCCTTTGCCAAGCTCCTCCATGCTCCCCCCCAGCCCCTGCATCACGTGCACGAGCCCCATCACGGTCCCGATGATCCCCATAGTGGGCGCGTACCCGCCCATGGTTTGGAAGGTGTTCGCCCCGTTTCGATGGCGCTGTCTCATCCGCTCGATCTCTGTTCTCAGGACTTCGCGGACAATGGTCTCATCCGCGCCGTCGATCACGAGCTGCAGTCCATTCGCTAAATACTGATCGCGGATCGTCTTCTCCAGCTCGTCCTGAAGGGAGAGGATCCCCTCCCGGCGCGCTTTCTGCGAGAGCGCGACAATCGATTCGATCACCACGGCCGGGCTCTGGAGCTGATTGATCTTAAAGGTCTTCTTGAGCAGCTCGGGGAGCCGTTTGATCTCAGCCAACGAGACGCTGATCGTCGTCGCCCCAAGAGTTCCCCCGAAAATGATCACGAACGCCGAGAGATTCAGAAACGATCCAAGATACCCGCCTTCGAGCAGTACCGACGCGAGGATCGCCCCGAGCCCGACCCCAACCCCAAGCAGAGTTCCGAAATCCACCGAGATCCGCTCCTCAAAGGTTCTTTGAATCGCTACACAACATCGCGTGACGGGATCGCCCGCCACTTGCGGGACGAACGACGAGCACAGTTATCTGTTGAGCTGACACCCAGATCATTCACAGCCGGGGCACGCTCGGGGTCAATGCGCCGTGAGCGCCATCTCCGGAGCCAAGGCGTTTGATCGGCCGAGATACTCCTTCTCCTCATTAGCCAGCACTTTGGAAAGGTCCAACAGAATGAGGAGCCGATCCTCGAGCTTTCCAACACCCCAAATATACTCGGCGTCCACACCGGTCACCATCGGTGGGGGCGGCTCGATCGTATCCATCGAGAACCGAAGGACCTCCGAGACCCCATCGACAATGAGGCCGACCGTCCGGCCGTCGATGTCCACCACGATGATCCGCGTGTTCTTGTCGTGCGGCTTTGCCGTGAGCCCGAAGCGCTTCCGAAGGTCTACGATGGGGATCACCTTGCCGCGAAGGTTGATCACCCCCTCCACGAACTCGGGCGCCTTCGGCACACGGGTGATATGGACCATCCGGTTGATTTCCTGCACGCGCAGGATATCCACGCCATACTCTTCATCGCCCAGGTTGAAGCTCACCAGTTGAAGCACTCCTGCGCGACTAAACCCTTGCTCGTTCATGCCCGGCTCCCCTCCATCCTTTATTCGTTTTTCAGGCCGCGTTGAACCCGGTGGTGTTCGCGCGCCCCTCGCGGCTCGCTTGTTTTTTCATTCCACCCACCGCGGACACAGACTCATCCGTCAGCTTGAATCTCGTCACGACCCCTTGAAGCTCTACCGCCAGGTGGGAGAGCTCGCCGGCCGCCTGAGCGGTGCCCTGCACCCCTACCAGTGCCTGCCGGCCGATCGTCGCGACCGCCTCCACGTTGGAAGAAATCTCTTCGGACGAGGTGGATTGCTGCTCAGCCGCCGCTGCGATTTGTTGAACTTGAGCGGTCACTCGCTCGACCATCCCAACAATCTCCGTCAGCGCTCGGCCCGCTTGGTTCGCCAGCTCGACTCCTGCCCGCACCTCACCCTGCCCGGAGTCCATCGATTCCACGGCGCCATTGGCTTCCGCCTGGATCGCGCGAATCATCTCGGCGATCTCTTTCGTGGCTTTCCCGGTCCGCTCCGCCAGTCGCCTCACCTCGTCGGCAACAACCGCAAACCCTTTCCCCTGCTCCCCGGCTCGAGCCGCTTCGATCGCCGCGTTCAATGCCAGAAGATTCGTCTGGTCCGCAATCTCATCGATCACGCTGACAATCTCGCCGATTTGATCGGACCGCTTGCCGAGCGCGCGAATAATCCCGCCCACGTGCTCCACGCTCTTGGCGATGGCTTCCATGCCTGAGACGGTCCGCGCGACGATTTCGCCCCCTCGTTGGGCCACGACTGCCGCTTCCTTGGCAGCCTGCGCGGCCCCCGAGGCGTTCTTCGCCACCTCCACGACCGACGCCGACATTTCTTCGACCGCGGAAGCGACGTGAGCGGATTTCGCCGACTGCTCTTCAGCTCCCCGAGCGAGATCTCCCGCGCTTACCGCAAGCTCCTCGGACGCTGACGCGACCCGGCCACTGGTTTGCGCGAGCTGAAAGACCATCCTGTGCAACCGCTCCAGGAAGGCATTGAACCCTCGGGCCATGTCCCCGATTTCATCGGAGGAGCCCTCGTGAAGGCGCTTGGTCAGGTCGCCCTCACCTTCCGCGATATCCCGCACCCTCTCCTGAGCTTCCCGAATAGGACGGATGACAAGTCTTGACAGCGCGAACGATACGAGCAGCACCGTGCCGCAGATCGCGATCAGCGCAGAAAAGAAGAGCGCCCACCGCGTGAGCCTGACCTGCCGATCAAATCCTGACAGAGAAGTCAGGATTTCGACCGTGCCCAACAACTTCCCCCCGTTCAAGATCGGGTAGTAGAAACTTAAGCTTCGCCCGTCAGGCAGCACACGTTCTTGGTGTCTGCCATTCGGATGCTGGTCGATGCCCTGGAGCTCTTGGCGACTCACTGGAGGTTGACCGTCGCGGGACGCGCTCACGAGGTTTCCGTTCTTGTCGTATACAAGCACCCAGTCGGCTCCTGCCAATTTTGCAGTGGAAGCCGAGGTCTGCGCCAAGCGCCCTTTGTTCAACCGGATAAGATCCTCCGGAATGTTCTCGATCACGGATAGCAACATTGGGTCTGAGAAATTCGGCCCGTTGGCTTCGACGACAACCTGCTGGAGGGCTTTAATCTTTTGAAACATCTCGCTTTCCTGGCGAGACTGAACGGAGAAGAACATGCCTGTGCCCGCCGAGAACACCACCACCAGGACGACCGAGATGAGCAGATTGATCTTATGCCGGAGGGAAAGCGACATGGGATCCCTCCTAGGACTGTCTCGATACCGTCAGGCGGCCAATTCGCCGCGACAGTTCATCTCCAGCACCGCCGGTGCGGTTGAACAGGGCATCCAGCATCTCCCGCTTGAAGCGCCATTGACCACCCACCTTGATCCCGGGAACGATTCCCCGGCTCACCAGTGAGTACAAGGTCCGCTTCTTAATACGGAGGTACTCCGAGGCTTCGTTAATGTCGAGAATGTCGTTGGTCATCGTCCTTTTATCCTCCTCAGGCCTTGACAGCTCTGCATCATCAGGCATCCGTCGTCTGGGTTATCGGCAAGCTTTTCTGTCCTGTTGAGGATTTTCTGTCCTGTTGGCGTTGGGTGTCGAAGAGGGACACCAGGACCCACCCGAAGTCAACTCCTTGAAAACAGGGGCAGTTTTAAGCCGAGACCGTCAGCGCCGACCGAAGTTCCGCCAGTGGAGGAGGTAAATACAAAAAGAACTCACTGTGAAGGTGTCCGTTTTCAAGGAGGGCCAGGCTCTTGGACCCCCAAGTCCACGGGGACAGCGAAGAACGGCGCAGGCATTCTTTGAGAAAGCCCTGACGTTCATCAACTTCGCGTGAGACGACCACCACCGCGTCGGCGCGCGGAACCCAAGGGGAACGGCGGAGGCTGACGAGGCGGAGAAGGTTGAACACCCGCTGCCAATGATCCGGGCTTAATTGGTCATAGACTGTAAAGAAAAGGCGGTTCCTGAACGGTGGGGGCCCCTCGAGCAGGAGATTGAACGCGGCAGCCAACGGCAGGTCCGAGACTTCACGGTATTGAGGGGAAAGCCGGTTCTTGATCTCCTCTAGGAGCGCTTCGGCCTCTGGAATTGGAGCGCTCGATGGAGTCTGAGTCTCGTTGCCGGAGCGGTCACTGCCCACGCGCTCATCAGCTCGGAGAATAAGCTGGTCATATTCGGCCCGTTTGGACGGATCATTCAGAACCCCGTACGCTTCATTGATCGCCTGGGCTTCGGTCACCTCTCCGCCGTGATCGGGGTGCTTGCCGAGGCGGAGCATAATAGTTCTGTACGCGCTTTTGATGATCTCCGGGTGCGCGCACGGGTGCACCTGGAGCGTTCGATAGTAGTCCTTCCCCCAAAGGACTGCGGACACGCTGTGAAACCCCCAGGGGCCTCACCGAAAAATCCCTTAAGTGACTCCATGACCCTGCCGATACATCGAAATGGCAAGGTCCCCATTCGGGAAGAATCGGGAGGCCTATGGGGCAAAGCTCTATCGTGGCGGAAGAGCTTTGCCCCTTTTACTTTGGACTATTATGTGAGCTTCAGCGAGAGACTGTCAACGAGGAAATTCTGCTATCTTGCTGATTTTTCTCGGACTTTTAGCCACACTTTGCAGGCTAAAAGTCGCCGGATCAAGAGACCTTCACCCGATCTTTCTTAGTTCTCTTCCAGCACGCTCGCGTTTTTCGGCCAATGAGGAAATAAGCAGGCGTTCGCCTGGGAGCGCTCCTCGCTCTCGCCGAGCGCCTTTGTGCTCTCCAAACGGCCGCTCTTCCCCCCGCATGACCTCCGGAAGGGTCGCATGGTTCGGAAGCCTCTCGTTCAGCGCGTGGAGCAGCTGGTCCAAGGTCGACGACAGCTCATCGCGCCAAACCGGAGCCGACTCCACCATCTGAGTGGCCGGCTCTTTTCTTCTGAGAGAAGCGAGGAGAAAGACAACTACTACTAGATCAAAAAGGATCTGAAACGTCGCAAAGACCCAGAGCATTCATGCACCTCACACTCGAAAATCGATCAGACCGTGCTCACCATCGTCGGAGCGTTCTTCCTTGGGTTCTTCCTCATCTGATTCACGATCGCCATCCCTCTGAGGGAGTTCCTGCTCTTCATCTGGATTCGAGCTAATCGTCACCTCGTCCCCCTGTTCTGGTTCTTCTACCCGCTCCTGACGCTGCGCCGCTCTAGTCTCGCCGTGCTGGGCGATCTGGCGCTGCTGGAGATCAGGCGCGGTTTGGCGCACCTGCTGGACCTTCTCCGCCGCCGGAGTCTTTGAGAGCACGTCCTGAAGCTCAATCGGTCTCACCATATTCTTGGCGGTCAGCGTTCAGCTATCAGCATTCAGCAGGTGAAATCCTAGCTGACGGCTGATCGCTGACAGCTGAATGCTTTCGCTCAGCGCTGCCAGAGCCACCACTCCGACGCCAGCACTCCCTCGCGTTCGCCATGAATGGCCAAGACCAGCTGGTGCACCGCGAGTTCGATTGACGTTGACACGGCTCGCCCGGGCCGCCCCTCGATCTCGGGCCGATAGCGGGCTCGCCATAGCATCTCGGAAGACGGGAGGTAAAACGCGGCAACATCCACTCCCACCCTCGTCGCCTTTCCAGTTCTCGTCCACCGCTGCTCAAGGTCGTAAAGATCCACAAGCACCACGGTCTGAATTTTCAGACGATCGGTCAGCCACCGGACATCCGGGCCCTCGGGACGCCCTGTCAGCGCAAGACGGAGGCCGAGGTCCTGGGGATGTACAATCACGCCCTGCGCCGAAGTGAGATACGCGTCGTAGGAGACCACGTTTCCCCACCGATCGTGAAACGCTTGGGCCATAAGCCGGGCCACAGCTTCGACCATCGGTCGGTTCGGCTCTCCACCCTGGCCTCCTTGAACCGGCAGCACGAGCACTCGACCCGGAAGCAACACCGCTTTATCCCTGGACGGCTGTGCCGTGGACAGTGGCGGAGGGGCCTGAGGCGGGCTCAGAAGCGATGTGACCTCGGCGCATCCCCAGAGAAGCGGGAGACCCAGCACCCAACAGAGCGCGCGCAGCCAGTTCATTTCCTTCCCACCGTGGATCTGGATCCTGCCGGATGGCCCGTGTCGTCTGCGAGGTCGAGGTCGGCGGCCTGAATTCGTTGACGTTTCAGACGGGCTCTCAGCCTCAAGACCGCGCCCGAGTGGACCTGAGAGACCCGCGATTCCGAGATGTCCAACACCTCGCCGATCTCCTTCATCGTCAGCTCGTCATAGTAGTACAGCGCAAGCACCGTTCGCTCCTGGGCCGGGAGCGTGTCGATGAGCTTCGCCAGGATCGTCCGTCGCTCCCGAAGGGCGAGATCGATGAACGGGTCTGGTTGATTGAGCTCCTTCGGGGTCTGCGCGGGAATGGGGGCGCCTTCAGCCCGCTCATCACTCCACCCCTCGTCCAGCGACACCAGGGTGTTCCCCTTGATCTCAGAGAGCGTCTGGTGGTACTCCTCCAAGCTCATCCCCAGGTGCGCCGCCACCTCTTCGTTGGTGGGCTGCCGCTTGAGCTGCTGCTCCAGGTCGGCCAGGGCGCGCTCGACTATCCGCGCCTTCTTTCTCACGAAGCGCGGCACCCAATCCAATCCTCTGAGCTCGTCAAGAATCGATCCTCGGATGCGGTTGAGCGCATAGGTCGGGAAATCCACCTCGCGCTCGGGATCGTATGCCTCGAGCGCGGCCAGAAACCCCATGACGCCGGCGCTCGAGAGGTCATCGACATCAACGTGCGAGGGGAGCCTCATCGCCATCCGACCCGCCACGTACTTCACGAGGTAGAGGTATTTCCGGATCAGCTGCTCTTTGACCGTCTGGTCCTTTGTCTGACGGTATCTGCGCCAGAGCTCTTTGTCGTCTTTCACACGGTCCTCCCAAGCCTTACCGCGCGGCGGCCGAAGTCGCCATCTTGCCCCAGAATCCCCCGATCCCCTGCGCGGCAGGAGGCAGCGCCAGAAGGGACTGGGCGAGGCTGTGAATGCAACGCGTGGCCTTGGCGTACGGGTAGTAGACCGTCAGCGGTTTTTGCTCCTGGACCGCCTTTGACACACACGGATCCCGCACCACGTACCCGGCGAAGCTCGGCCGGGAGAAGAGAAACCGATTGGTGACCCGCTCGATCCTGAGATAGGTCTCCTCCGCCTGCCGCTGGTCATCGGCCATGTTCACAAGGAGCCGAACCGGGTGGTTCGGGTTCCGCTGAGACACCACCTTGAGGAGCGCGTACGCATCGGTGAGCGCTGTTGGCTCAGGCATCGTCACCACCACCGCTTCCTGACACGCCAGCACAAGCGAGAGCACGGTGGACGAGATTCCGGCGGCAGTGTCAACCAGCAGCACATCAACGAGGTCCTCGAGCGCCGTGAGCTTCGCCACCAGCTGGTTCCGTTGATCAGGATCGAGGTTCGCCAGAGACTCGATCCCGGAGCTGGCCGGAAGGACCTGGAGGCCATGCGGGCCCGGGACCATGATGTCACGCAGCTCGAGATCGCCTTCGATCACGTCTCTCAGCGTGTACTTCGGGGTTAGCCCCAGCAGCACATCAATATTCGCGAGGCCGAGGTCGCCATCAAAGACGCCGACCCTCACCCCTTGCCGTGCGAGCACCAGCCCGACATTCACGACCAGCGTGGACTTGCCGACTCCGCCTTTCCCACTGGTGAAGGCAATGGTCCGAACCGGTCTCTGCCGCGTTCGCAGCGCTCTCAGCTTTCGAGCTTGATCAGTCATCATCTATGCTCCATTCAAGACCAGCTGAGCGATACGCTCAGGCCTGGCCTCTTCGATATCGTCTGGAACTTCCTGGCCGGTGGTGAGATACCACACCGGGAGATCAGCGAGATACGTGACGTTGAAGAGCGGACCGTAACTTCCTGTTTCGTCAAGCTTGGTGAAGCCGAGTCGGTCCACTCCGAGGGCGCGATACGCCTGCACTGCCTCCAGAAGATCCGCGCTCTTCCCGGTCGCGCCGAGGAGCAGGTGGGTTTCGTCAGGCCTGGCCGCGCCGAGGAACGGACGAAGCTCGGCAATCGCCATCTCTTTCTTCGGGCTCCGGCCCGTGGTGTCGAGGAAAATCAGGTCCGCGGTCGAGTGCCTGCTGAGCGCCGCCGTGATATCCCCGGGTGTCAGGGCGACCTCGCAGGGCACGTCAAGGATCTCCGCGTAGGTCTTGAGCTGCTCCACTGCGCCGATCCGGTACGTGTCCACGGTGAGGATCGCGACATTTCGCCTGGCCACCACCCGGTGATGCGCGGCGAGCTTGGCGATCGTGGTGGTTTTTCCCACCCCGGTGGGACCGACAAAAGCGATGACACGGCCGGGCAGCCCGGCATCGACTGATCCTGAAGTTCTGATCATCTGGCTGAGCCGTTGGCTGAGCCCTTTTTGAAGCTCGTCGTGGTCGGGCTGGCGCCCGTCCAGCTCGTCGTGGAGCCCCGAGACCAGCTCATACGCAAGCGGATCAAGCAGGTCGTGGCTGATCAGTTGCTCGTAGAGGTCAACCAGCGGGCGAGGAAGAGACTGGAGCCCATCAAAGCGCCTGAGTGTGAGCAAGCGGTTGAGCAGGTCCTTGATCTGACTCATCTCGTTCGTCAGATCGGGGTTCGGGGTTCGGGGGCCGGGGGCCGGGGGCCGGGGGCCGGGGGCTGGGGGCCGGAATTCCGACGCCACCATTCGGGGTTCGGACCTTAAATATGCGGGCCCCTGACCCCTGACCCCAGGCCCCGAATCTCGG
>DATEAO010000213.1:0-6422 GCA_035288345.1 Candidatus Methylomirabilota bacterium
GCTGTGGCGGGACGGGCGCTCCCGCGCGAGGCCGCGGCGTTCTGGGCTCGGCAAGGAGCGCGCGGAGCTTCGAACGCTGTTCCGGAGAGAGCTGGGCTTTACCCTGCTCAATGGTGCGGATGCGAGCAATGCGGAACTCTGCCCGGAGCCGCTCGATCTCGCGGACCTTTGCTTCCACCTGTGCGATGTCGGGCGGATCAGCGTTCTGGAACGACGCCAAGTCCGACTCAGCGGCGCGGAGATCGGTCTCGTACCGTGTCGCCTCTTGCTGGAAGTCAGCCCGCAGTTTCTCGAGGCTCTGGACCTGGCTGGTGGAGAGTCCAAGCTCATCCCGGTGCCTGAGCATGATGGTGATGAGCGGGCGTTCGCTCCAACGCTCCGCCGCGGCGAAGTGGTCGCGCCAGCGGGAGTGGAGGCTTTCGAGCTGATGGCTGAGCTCACCCAGGGCTTGGCCGGCCTCCTGGTGAATGACGGGGCGAGTGGGGGACTCTGTTCCCCAGGCGGGCAAGGCTATCGTGACGAGTATGAGCAGGGCCACAGCGAGACTTCGTGTCTGCATGAGCGGATCTCCTTTCTGCGCTTCTGTCAGCGCCTCCGGTTTAATCAGACGGAAGCCGGGAAAGGATATTCGCTAACACCCGCGGGCGGGAACAGCGACAAAAACCCCTTGACGTGGTGGAGCGCTTCGGGTTTGATTGAATCGCTTCGCAGGTACTAGATTGGGGGGAGCGAACCATGAATTATCACAGCGATGTGGTGGGGAGCCTTCTCAGGCCGAATTATCTCGTTCAGGCCCGTGAGCAGCTCGAGAAGGGCCAGATCAGCCCGGCCGAATTCAAGCGGACCGAGGACCTGGCAGTCGACGAGTCGATCGCGCTCCAGGAGGATGCCGGCGTTGACGTGATCACCGACGGCGAGCAGCGGCGCTACGCCTTCTTCGGTCACCTCATCGACGCGGTCGCCGGCTTCGACAAATTCGGTGGCTGGGCCATTCCGTTCAGGAATGAAAAAGGGGAGGAGCTGGTCCTCAAGCGCCCGGTGGTGGTGGAAAAGCTTCGATGGCGGCGGAGCATGTGCGCCGAGGAGTTCACCTATCTCCGCGCCCGGGCGAAGCGGCCCATCAAAACCACGCTGATCAGCGCTCAGCAGGCCGCCGCCTATTATGACAAGGAGAAGTCTAAAGGGGCGTATGCCACTCCGGAGGCGTATCTGGCCGACATCGTGGATCTGACCCGCCGCGAGGTTGAAGAGCTGGTCCGGTTAGGGTGCACCTATATCCAGATCGATGCCCCGCAGTATGCCGCGCTGCTGGATGACAAGATGCGTGAAGGATACCGCCAACGAGGCAGCGACCCGGACCGCCTCATCGACACTTGCATTGAGATGGACAATGCCGTGATCAGCGGGCATCCCGGCGTCACCTTTGCCGTACACATCTGCCGGGGAAACAACCAGAGCAAGTTCTACGCGAGCGGCGGGTATGATCCCATTGCCAAGGTGTTCAGCAAAACCAAGTTCCACCGGTTTCTGCTCGAGTACGATGACGAGCGGTCCGGGAGCTTCGAGCCCCTCCGCTACGTTCCGGAGGACCGGAGCGTGGTGCTCGGGCTTGTGACGACGAAGCAGCCGCGCCTGGAGTCGGTCGAGGAGCTGCGCGATCGTATTGCCGAGGCCGCCAAACTGGTCCCGCTCGACCGCCTGGCCCTCAGCCCCCAGTGCGGCTTCGCCTCCACCATGGAGGGGAATCAAATCTCGCCCGAGATTCAACGGAAAAAGCTCCGGTTGGTCGTCGACACCGCCCGGCTAGTCTGGGGCCGGTAGCGCCGACTCCGGCCCCGAAGACCGGAAGCACGTTAGAGCCTTTGAGCGCCGGAGAGTGCGCCGGCGCGAAAGCGCGCGTTAACACTGCCTGCGGGCCCGCCCTTTTTTCGAGGGTAAAAGTTGCCTATGACCAAAAGGTTCTTTCCCCGCCCGCTCTCTGCTTAGCCCCCAACCGAGCGGCAAAAGTCTTTATTTTCCAAGCTGTATCTCCTGGCGACCTCCTGGCATATCCCTTGCTCACCAGACAGAACAGTTCCGGCGATTTCGCTGCGAACGAGAGCTGAGCAAGGACGCATACAAACTCAACAGGAGGAGAAGAAGAAGTCATGGCCGAAGGAGATCTGACCAGGATACGGGCAAACATCGCGGCGCTGAACGCGCTGAACTCGTTAAAGGGCATTAACAAGCAGCTCGGAGTGCATTCGCTCAGGCTGGCCACTGGCAAGCGGCTGAACTCGTCGGCCGACGATCCGGCTGGCCTCACATTGGCCAAGCGGCTTGATGCTCGCTCTCGGTCGCTCTCTCAAGCGCTCGCGAACATCGGGGATGCCCAAAACGTGCTGTCGATTGCCGAGGGCGGCGCCAACAACATCCAATCCTTGCTCGTTCAGATGCGCGAAAAGATCATCCAAGCGGGTAACGACACGCTGGGAACCGGGGAACGCACCGCGATCTTCCAGCAGCTCGGGCAGTTGGCTTTGGAAATCGACGATGTCGTTCGGGAGACCACGTTCAATAACGTTCAGATGCTCACGAACGTGCTCTTCACGTTCCAGACGGGGGCCAATGGAACAGACATTACGACGTTCAACGTCTCCGGGACCTTCACGTCCGCCGCGCTGGCTGTGAACAACCTAACGGTCGCCAGCCAGGCGTTGGCCAGCGTGTCGCTCGCTTCCGTGGACGCGGCGCTGGTCTCGGTGTCCAATATGCTCCAGGATATCGGCGCCAAGATGCAGCGAATGGGCGTGAAGGAACAAACGGTCGCCACCGCGGTGGTCAACACGGAAGCGGCCAGGAGCCGGATCGAAGACGCTGACATGGCGAGAGAACAGCTCGAAGCGACGAAGCTTCAGATTCTTCAGCAGACGGCAACCGCAATGCTGGCGCAGGCCAACGTGGCGCCTCAGGCCATCCTCGGCCTGTTCCAGCGATAAGAGCGATTTCCAAAGGAGGAGTGAACAATGAGCCCGGTAATCGAGAAGACGTTGAATGAGGTTCCGAAGGAGACTCTACTCCTTGGGATCTACGAGGCGGGGATTGAAGGGTGTCAGAAACACGACGTGCGGCAGGCGTCAGCGGCCCTCGTGGAGCTGATCGGAGCGTTGAACTTCGATTACGAAGAGGCCTCGATGGGACTCTTCAGGCTGTACGACTATTGCCTGCGGCAGGTGCGCGAGAAGAAGTTCAACGAGGTGGCGCAGATCCTGGCTGGGCTTCGCGATGCCTGGACGGAAGCCCTTCAACAGACCGGCGCTCTCGCGATCGCGTAACGCGGCACCCTCTCGTAACCCTTGACCGGTAACCATTCTTGACGCCGTGAGGGGCAGTGATGAGAATCCTCGTCGGCCCTCTCAATAATCGGGACCACAGGGCGGTTGCCGGCGCCTTCGAAGGGTTTGACGTTCGCTGCTTTGACACGCATGCGGCGGACATCGCCTACCGTTCTTCTTTCCAGACATTTCAGGACCTTTGGGCTCGGTTATCCCAACAATGGTCACCGGACGTCCTGATCTGGTGGTTGCCGGAGTGCGCCAGGATCCCCTCAGGGATTCACGAGTGCCCGTGCCTCTCCGTTGCGATCGTCGAGAACTGCGAACTGAACCCTGCCGAAACCCGTTCTGCTCTTGAGGCCTTTGATCATGTATTTACTGATCGGGGAGGAGTCGAGCGTCTCCGTCAATCAGGCTTTGATCGGGTCACTCACTGGCCAATGAATGGCTTCGATCCCCGCCAATTCCGCCGGCTCACCAATGTCGAGCGCATCTCGGACGTGACGGTCGTCGGGGCCTTTAACTGCGACAGTCAACCCGATCAACCAGACTGGATCCGGCGCGTACGCTCGCTTGCTCGACACTTCAACTTCCGGTTCCACTCCGGTGTCCAGGGGGAGGAATACGCGCGGCAGCTCAACCAAACGAAGATCGTTCTCAACCGATCATTTCGGGGTGAAATGAACTCGCCTGCTTATGAGGCGGCAGCGTGTGGTGCCCTATTGTTTATGGAGGAGGAGAATCTTGAAATCCGGGATTGCTTTGTGGACCGCATTCACTGCGTGTTGTATAACCAAGACAATCTCGAGTGGCTCATCACCTACTACCTCGCGCATCCCGAAGAGCGGGAAGCGATAGCGCACAGGGGATGGCTGCGGGTACAAGCCGAAACTTTCCGCAAACACTTCGAGCGACTCCTTGACCTTCTCGAGCGGTATGCACGAGCGCGTCAACTCCATCGACCCGTCGTGGTGCCTGCTCGGCCACGAGAACCGGTGAGACAGCTTGCGGCTCTCGCGAGCCGATGATTCATCGCCGATCTCTTGATGGCTAGGTGCCGAAATCTCGTCAGCCACGGTTCTCGGCAGAGCGGGTGCAAAGAGTAAAACTTGCCTAGCTCTACTTTTTTTACCCGTTCACTCTCTGGCAGCTATTTGAACTGTCGCAATAGGACCTGAAATCTCTTTTATTTCCGAAGTGTTCTAAGCACTTCCCTCGATTCTCCTTGGCATTCCGTTTGCTCAACTCTATCCCGCGACGTACCTGATGTTCGTCTGCGGGCCGATATTGAATCCAACGAGGTCAACGCTATGTTGAACGTGGGAGTGATCGGATACGGCTACTGGGGGCCGAACCTCGTCCGAAACCTCTCCGAGTGCGAGGACACTTCGGTTGGCGTCATCAGCGATCTAAGACCCGAGCGCCTCGCGCTCGCGAAACGCCGTCACCCGGGTGCGACCGTCACTCCTGACCCGCGCGCGCTCCTTGCCGACCCCTCCCTCGACGCGATCGTCATCGCCACCCCGGTCACGTCTCATTTCGAGCTTGTCCGTCTCGCGCTGGAATCGGGAAAACACGTGCTCGTCGAGAAGCCACTCACCCAGAGCGTGGATCAGGCGAAGACACTCATCGACCTCGCGCTCCGCACCAGTCGCGTCCTCATGGTTGATCACACGTTCATTTACACAGGCGCGGTCCGCAAGGTGAAAGACATCCTCGATTCGGGGGACCTCGGGCGCGTCTACTACTTCGATTCGGTCCGCGTGAATTTAGGACTTCTTCAGTCCGACATCAACGTGCTCTGGGACCTCGCGCCTCACGACCTCTCGATCATGGACTACTGGCTCGAAAAGCGACCGGCCACGGTGTCCGCGTTTGGCTCCTCACACGTGAACGGGCTCGAGGACATCGCGTACCTCACGTTCCTCTATCAGGACAACACGATCGCGCACCTGCACGTGAACTGGCTCGCGCCCGCGAAGATCCGCCGAATCATCCTGGGCGGGAGCCGCAAGATGGCCATCTATGACGACATGGAGGCCAGCGAGAAGGTCAAGGTGTACGACAAAGGAGTCGTGATGTCGCGGGCCGCGGATCCTTATCAAATGCTCGTGCAATACCGAGCGGGCGACATGTACGCGCCTCAAATCAGCACGGACGAAGCGCTCCGAGTGGAGTGCGCGCACTTCGTGGACTGCGTCACGCACGGCAAGAGACCGGTGACCGACGGCGAAGCGGGGCTCAGAGTCGTTGAGTTGCTCGATGCGGCCGGGCGTTCGCTCCGCATGGGAGGGGTTCCCCAGCCTCTATGAACACTCCCGTCTTCGCGCGTATTGCGCCTGACGTGAAGCTTGGAGAGGGAGTGGTGCTCCGAGAGTTCGTGAATCTCTACGGGTGCGAGATTGGCGATGCCTCGCGGATTGGCACCTTCGTCGAGATCCAGAAGGGGGCAAAGATCGGCCGGCGCTGTAAGATCTCAAGCCACGCGTTCATCTGCGAAGGCGTGACGCTTGAAGACGAAGTCTTCGTGGGGCACGGGGTGATGTTTATCAATGATCGATTTCCCCGGGCCACCACCGGGGACGGCGAGCTCCAAACGGAGGCGAACTGGGCGTGCGTCCCCACGCTGGTGCGTCGGGGCGCCTCCATCGGCTCCGGGGCCACGATTCTCTGCGGGATAACGATCGGGGAACGAGCGATTGTGGGGGCGGGGAGCGTGGTGACCCGCGACGTGGCGCCGCTGACCATAGTGGCCGGCAACCCAGCGCGACTCTTACGGAGGATCGAGTGCGAGTCCCATTTGCCGACCTCGGCCTGAAAGGCAAGCCCTGCGAGCCGGAGGTGATCGCTGCAGTCACCAACCTGCTCGAAGCCGGGAGCTTTATCGGCGGGCCTGAGGTGGACGGGTTCGAGGGTGAGTTCGCCCGCTTTTGTGGAGCGAGGGAGGCTGTCGGCGTCTCGAGCGGGACTGACGCCCTGGTCTTCGCTCTTCTCGCGACAGGGATTTGTCCGGGAGACGAGGTGGTCACGACCCCGTTGAGCTTCGTCGCGACGGCTGAGGCCATCTCCCACGTGGGGGCGACGCCGGTCTTTGTCGATGTGGACCCA
>DATEAO010000214.1:0-5503 GCA_035288345.1 Candidatus Methylomirabilota bacterium
CGTGAGACCGGCCTCCGTCGAGGCCGAGGTTAAGGTAGGTACTGATCGTATCTTGGTGCCGGTCGAGGCGGAGGTATGCCAGCAGTGTGGTGAGTCTTATTACTCCACCGAGGTAGTCCGGCGCTTGGAGCGGGTGCGAGAAGAGTTCGCCCGAAAAGCGATCGCGCCTCCCGCGGTCGGCAAGGTCTATCAGGTCTCGTAGGCGAAGCCGACTTGAGCTTTCAGATTCGAACCGCAAACTTGAAATCGCACATTGCGATCTCAAGATGAGCGCCTATCGTGCTCGCTGGGGGAGAAAGGGTAATACCCTCAAGAGAGGGTAAGAGAGAGGGTAATGTCCTGGTCGGCCCGGTGTCCCATCGGACGGTGCATTGCTGAGCCTGTCGAAGCATTCCGGGCGGGGACAAGGGGTGACCGGGACCGTGTCAGAAAACGCTTGCCCTGGGCGTAGTCGAAGGGCCTGCCCTGAGCATCCCCGAAGGGACTTGTGGTGAGCCCTGCGGTGAGCTTTGTCGAACCGCTGTCGAACCATTGACACCCAGGGCCAAAGAGGCTAAAGTAAGGGCACTTTTGGGCCTTTAGGCGAGGGTGATTTCGCAAAGTGGAAATGCGGGGAGGACGACCCCGGCAGTGTTAGAGCACCGGGCAGGGCTGTGCGCCCCCCGGTGCTTTTTGGTTTTAGTGGGGTACTGGAAGAACGCAGACGGGCTAGAAAGTGTTAATTGTTAAGACTCGACCCCTAGCGTCTCTCATGTAAACTTGAGCGTATTGTAGGGGGGGGCAATAGAGCATGGCTCGAACCAAAAGCGAGAAGTCCACGAAGGCAAAGCTAGCCAAGAACTACCGGCATCCTGAATCGGAAAGCTTGATGCGGCCCGAGGTGGGCACGCAGGCGCAGTTCAAGAAGAAGCTTCCACCGAAGAAGTACCGCTACGACGACTCACTTTCCCCTTCCCTCGAATGGGACGGCCAGAATCCGGCACGCGATCAAGGCGAAACCGCTATCCGCGAAATCCTGGAAGCGCAGACCATCGAGCAGGCGAAGGTGGCCGCCGCGAAGCTCAAGGCGATCAGCCGGCCGTTTCTGAACTGGGCGGGCAAGGCCGAGCGGCTGTCGTTCGATGTGCCCACGCTGCCGCTGTTCATTCACGAGCGCCTTTCCACCAAAGCGATCCTCGAAACGCTGAGGGGTCACCGCCGCGACAAGCAGATTGACATGCTCGATCTGTTTGGTGATCCGCAGCGTTCGATCACCGACCAGGTGTTGCGCGCTTACGAGCACAAAGACAAGTGGGTCAAC
Organism: Candidatus Methylomirabilota bacterium; assembly: GCA_035288345.1. Taxonomy (GTDB): domain Bacteria; phylum Methylomirabilota; class Methylomirabilia; order Rokubacteriales; family DATEAO01; genus DATEAO01. The sequence continues at coordinate 1,301 of DATEAO010000214.1, forward strand.
CGGATGATCTTGGGCGATTCGCTCGTGGTGATGAACTCGCTGCTGCACTATGAGGGCCTGGGCGGCCAGGCGCAGATGATCTACATCGACCCGCCCTATGGCGTGAAGTTCGGCTCCAACTTCCAGCCGTTTGTCCGCAAACGCGATGTTACTCACGGTGACGACGAGGACATGACCCGCGAGCCGGAGATGGTGCAGGCATACCGAGACACTTGGGAGTTGGGGCTGCACTCATATCTGACATATCTTCGTGATCGTCTTTTGCTGGCTCGTGACCTCCTCCACCCGAGTGGGAGCGTCTTTGTCCAGATTAGTGACGAGAACTTGCATCATGTTCGGGAACTCTTGGACGAAGTGTTCGGCCCCAAGAATTCCTGCGGAATTATCGCATTCAATAAGACCTCAGGGTCGTCTTCTGAGCTACTCCCTACGACAGTTGACTACCTGTTGTGGTTTGCCAAGGTCAAGGAGCGCGTGAAATTCCAGAACCTCTACGCGGACGGCCCAGTGAGTGAGGAGGGGTTTGATTACTGTGAGTTCGAGGATGGGACGATCTGCCGGCTGGATGAACTGGACCCGAATGAGCAAAGAAACTATCGCAGATTTGAACTCGACGACTCATCTTCCCAGGGTGAGCCCGCCAGTGGTGCAAAACCCTACCGATTTCAGGGAAAGGACTATTACCCAACTCCAGGAAGACACTTCTCACATGACACCGCTGGAATGGATAGGCTTGTTGCCTTGGGATACGTGATGGCGAAGGGCGACAGGCTTTTTTTCAAAAGCTATCTGGATATGGCTCGGGCCCCGCGCCTCGGCGATGTATGGCTTGACACGCAACTCGGAGGATACAAGCGACGGCAAGAGAAGCTGTACGTGGTCCAGACCGCTTCGAAAGTGATCCAGCGTTGCGTCCTGATGACCACCGGCCCCGGTGATCTAGTGCTTGACCCAACTTGTGGAAGCGGCACAACAGCGTACGTCGCTGAGCAATGGGGAAGACGTTGGATAACCATAGACACGAGCCGCGTACCGCTGGCACTGGCCCGGCAGCGACTCTTGACAGCGACCTACCCGTGGTACGAACTGCAAGACGAATCGCGTGGGCCTGCGGGCGGGTTCGTTTACAAACGCAAGCAAAACAAGAAGGGCGAGGAGATTGGCGGCATCATTCCACATATCACGCTGAAATCCATCGCGAAGAGCGAGCCACCCGAAGAAGTCGTCTTGGTCGATAAGCCTGAACAAAACGCCGCTATCACCAGAGTGAGCGGCCCCTTCTGCGTCGAGGCGACGATTCCCACGCCGATGGATTGGCAGGAAGGCGCCGCAGAAAAGCCCGCCGCGGAGCCGGAAACTCAAATGTCGTTTGTGGATCGGATGCTAGAAGTGCTGCGACGCTCCCCGGTGCTGCGCCTCGAAGGCAACAAGACCATCACCCTCAAGAATGTGCGGCGTCCGGCCAAGACGCTTTCACTGTCCGCCGAGGCGATGGTAGATGCCACTGCATTGCGCAACGGCGCAACCCTGGCGGACGCCGTGCAAGAGGCCGAGGAGAAGAACGGCGTGGCCCTGCCGCTCTCGCAGAAACCCGTGGCCATCGTCTTCGGCCCTGAAAATGGCGCTGTGAGCGAGAAGCTGGTCTATGAGGCAGCCCGCGAAGCCCACGCGAAGAGCTATGCCCGTTTGTTTGTGATCGGCTTTGCCATCCAGCCGAATGCGCGGCTTCTCGTTGACCAGTGCTCCGAAGTCGTAGGCATTCATGCGGCGTACATTCAAGCGACGCCGGACATCATGATGGGCGACTTGCTGAAGAACATGCGCTCCAGCCAAATCTTCAGCGTCTGCGGCCTGCCGGAGATCGAGCTGCGCAAGGTGAAATCGAAAGAAAAAACCGACGGGCAGATGTACGAGGTTGAGCTGCAGGGCCTCGACGTGTTTGATCCCGTGACGATGGAAAACCACCACCGCAAGGGCGAGGACGTTCCGTCGTGGTTCCTCGACACGGATTACAACGGCCTGTGCTTCCACGTCAGCCAGGCCTTCTTTCCGCGCACCGGGGCGTGGGAGAACCTGAAAAAGGCTCTGAAGGGCGAATACGGGGATACCGTCTGGGATCACCTGGCGGGCACCGTGAGCGCGCCCTTCTGCGACGGGTTGCACAAGACAATCGCGGTCAAAGTGATTGACGACCGTGGGAATGAATTGATGGTGGTGAGGTCGCTTAGCGAGGGGAAATGATGTCGGCCTACCCGGAAGTATCGGAACCGATTCTCAATACCCCCTTTGAGAAGCCCAAGGAATACTGGTACATACAAGAGGGCGAGGAGCCCGAGCGACGGCCGGGACGCCGGCCGTCCGTGGTTTTCCCGCCCCGCGATCAGACCACTCCGTGGTCGGTGGATGACCGGCTACTCCGGCCCTCCGAGCAGTACCCCACCGGTTTTGAGCTCGTCCTGGTGAACCTGATCCGCGAGCGTGTGGAAGCCTGGCAGCAGGCAGGCTATCCCGGAGTGACCCGCACAACACTGGAACTGATTCAATGGTGGACACGGGAAGGTCGCGAGAAACGATTGTTCTTCGCGCAGATCGAGGCCTCGCTGACCACCAGCTTCCTGAAGGAGGCGCGCGCGGACTTCCTCCAAGGCATTTCGATCCCCCGCGATGAACCGAGCGACGACCGCAAGGCCGAAGGCTACACGGGCTTTGAGCGATGCGCCTGCAAGATGGCCACGGGCTCGGGCAAGACTACGGTCATGGGGATGCTGGCAGCCTGGAGCATCCTCAACAAAGTCAACAACCGCAGTGATGCCCGATTCTCCGACGTGGTGCTGGTGGCTTGTCCGAACGTGACCATCCGCGACCGCCTGCGCGAACTCAAGCCTGAACTGGGCGAGGCCAGCATTTACCGCACTCGCGACCTGGTGCCGGGGCACCTGGTGCCCCTGCTGACGCAGGGCAAAGTGTTAGTGACCAACTGGCACGTCTTCGAGCCACAGACCGTGCAGGTGGGAGGCGTCAGCTCCAAGGTCACAAAGGCTGGCGTGCCGGTCCGCGTGAAGGAAACCATCCACATCGGCGCGAAAACGACCACGGCGCGCGGGAGCCGCTACCTCACACAGAAAGACTACGAGCGGCAGGTCGCCGGCGGGATGCTCACCGTCCTCGACGAAGAGCAAGGCAAAGACGGCAGTCTGGTCAGGGTCAAGGTGGAGTCGGTGCGATATGTCGAGAGCGATACGAGCCTGATCAATCGCGTGCTGGGCCGCGATGTGGGCGGGAAGCAGAACATCTTGGTGCTGAATGACGAGGCCCACCACGCCTACCGAATCAACCAGGAGCGGCCGGACGACTGGGACCAGATGGACGAAGACGAACGCGAAGACTGGCTCTCTGACAAAGAAGAGGCGACCGTCTGGGTGGACGGCTTGGACAAGATTCACAAGCTGCGAGGCATCAACTTCTGTGTGGACCTTTCGGCGACTCCGTACTTCCTGGGTCGCGTGGGCCAGGAGACGAACAAGCCGTTCCCCTGGGTGGTCAGCGACTTCGGCCTGATTGACGCTATCGAGGCAGGCCTGGTGAAGATTCCGCAGCTCGCCATCCGCGATACGACCGGCGAAGAGTATCCCGCCTACTTCAACATCTGGAAATGGATTCTGGAAAAGAAGCTCACGCCAGCCGAACGTGGCGGCAAGAAAGGCAGCGCAAAGCCCGAGGCGATTCTGAAATACGCCAACCACCCCGTCGCCATGCTAGCAGGCTACTGGGAGAACGAGTTGGCGGACTGGATCGCAAGAGCCGACGATCCGCGCCCGCCGGTTTTCATCATCGTCTGTAAGAACACCAGGATTGCGAAGGTGATCTACGAATGGCTCGCCGAAGGCAAAGAGCCGGCGGGAATTCCACCCTCACGGATTGAAGGCTTCCACAACCGCAACGGCCATATCAACACCATCCGCGTGGACTCGAAGGTCGTCCACGAGACCGACACCGGGCAGGCGAAGAGCGACGAATCGCGCTGGATGCGCTTCACGCTGGATACAGTCGGCAAGACGAGCTGGCCAACGGACCCACAAGGGCGGCCTATCTATCCCGAAGGTTTCGAGGAACTGGCGAAGAAGCTGGAGCGACCTCTGCACCCGCCCGGGCGCGACGTGCGCTGCATCGTGAGCGTCGGGATGCTGACCGAAGGCTGGGATT
>DATEAO010000215.1:0-4687 GCA_035288345.1 Candidatus Methylomirabilota bacterium
CGCAAAGAGATGGCTCGCAGGTATTCCCATTTGGCGTGGTGGCTCATGATGTTCCCCTCCTTCGGCCCGATGGCCGCGAGGGTAACATCTCAAATGGCGCGATGATTTCTCCCTCGGTAACATTTTAGATGGCGCGATACGAGCTGTTGACAAGTCGACCTGAGAGAGAGGATGATGAGCTTAATTTTGCGACCGGGTGAGACCAGGACGCTGGGAGGGACGCGATGTCGCTGGAAACGATAGTCCTCGTGTTCCTGATTTCGCTCACATCGATTGTGTTGCTGTGGGAACTCTGGCATCGACGACGTCGCGCCCGGCCCACGTGCATTCGATGCGGCGGACCGCTCAAGCCATTGGAGCCGGGACGCCGCTACTGTCCGAACTGCCAACGGTACTACCGCCGGGTCGCCTTGTAGCCTAGCGCCGTGGCGATAAGCTTCGCATCGATTACACCGCGGGCGCCCGGGCTTCGCCACGCCCGCGCTCTTGCGCTTGCGCCGGCAAAGTCGGCGCGCCCGAACGGAGATCAGCGGTCGTCGCCAATCCTCACCCCGCTCCTTCGTTCCTGTCTGAGGGCCGGCTTCGCCGGCGCAACCGTGGGGGAGGTTCGGAAGGGGGGCGTGCCCCCCTCCGAGGAAAACCGCGTACGCTCCGGTTGGCTCCTCCCTCGGGCCCTGGGCTGCTCGCTTCTCCCCACGGCACAAGTGGGTTTCAGGACCCAAGTCTGACAGAACGTCCAGACTTTGGGTGAACAAGCAATCTAGCAAAGGTTCGGAAAGAGACAGGCCTATTCGCGCGTGAGTCCGTCCTGAAGACGCCTGAGGCCGGCTCGCACGTTCCCGCCGAGGTGAACACTGAGGGCCCGCCGCTGACGGCGCTGGAAGGATTGAAAATCGCCGAGCGCCTGCGCGCGCTTCATGATCCCGAAAGAATGCGCCTCGCCAGGAATCGGGAGATCCTGGTGATCGTCGGCCGTGAACTGGACAACCATCCCATCGTCACCTCCGCCTTTATGAAGCTGCCCGGTCGAATGGAGGAACCGTGGCCCGAAGCCAAGTGTGGTGGCCACCTTGAATTGGTCTCTCACCGCCTCCCGGATCACGCTCAAACTCTTTTCGGTCTCTGGGCTTCGCTCCAGAAACGCGGTCAACGCCACGTAGTCTCCGGCCCGAGCGCGGGCAAGGTGCGCTTTCACCGCGGTCGAGAACTTCCGGCAGCCCTGAATGGCTGAGCGGGTCGCCTCATCACCGTAGAGCTGGACTTCATCATCGGAGAAGATCGGCTCTCCGGCAGGCAGGCGTCCGGTGGCCTTGTAGTCGTCCAGCAGCTGCTTCGTGTTCTCCTTCGACTCCTGGACGTTCGGCTGGTCAAACGGGTTGACACCGATGATCGCGCCGGCGATCGAGGTCGCGAACTCCCAACGGACGAATTCCGCGCCAAGGTCGTAACGATCGTGCAGTGAGAGGGTCAGCAACGGGTGCCCGGCGTGAGCCAGGCGCTTCAGCTTCCCATCAATCGCAACATCGCGCGTGCCCTCAAGCCGGAGATGGATGAAGAGCCGGTCGCTCCCGTAGCGGCTGGGCGTGCCGAGCGGCTCACCCTCAATGGGAACAATTCCCTTCCCCTCTTTCCCGGTGCTCTCGGCGATCAGCTGCTCCACCCAAGAGGCGAAGGCCGCAATTTCTTTCGAGCAGACGATGCTGACCTTGTTCCGCCCCTGGAGGGCCAGGCTCCCCATCACCGCGCCAAGCCAGAGTCCCGGGTTCCATTTATACGCCACGCCCGCGCGACACGAATGGACCATTCGCTGCGAGCGCTCAAGAAGCTCGAAGAGATCGATCCCCATGAGCGCGGCCGGCACCAATCCAAAATATGAGAGCGCAGAGTACCGGCCGCCGATATCGGCCGGATTGAAGAAGATGCGGCGAAACTCGTGCGCGCGGGCCGTGGCTTCGAGTGGCGTCCCGGGATCGGTAATCGCGATGCATTGCGCGCCGGCACGCTGCCCCCTCCCCGGTTTGAGCTTCGCCAGAAAGTATTGTTGTAACGCGTTGACCTCAGGCGTGGTCCCGGATTTGCTCGCCACCACGATGAGCGTATGCGGCAGTACGATCGCCTGCTCCACCGCCCGGATGGTCGCCGGATCGGTCGTGTCGAGCACGTGCAACGCCGGAAACCCTTCCGCTGAGCCGAACGTCAATCGCAGGACCTCCGGGCACAGACTCGAGCCTCCCATGCCGAGAAGCAGAACATGGGTGAAGCCAGACCGTCTCACCTCATCGGCGAAGCCGGTGATCTCCGACAATCGGTCGCGCATGGCGGCGGTCACCGTCAACCACCCCAAGCTTTGTCGGATGATTCGCTGGTGATCCGCGTCCGCTGTCCACAGGCTCGGATCTCTGGCCCAGACCTTCTCGACAGCCCCGCGCTTTTCGAGGTCAGCCAGAGTGGCTTGCACCGCGCCTGAGTACTCGTGAAGGACCACCATGTGAGCTTCACGCTTTGCCGACTGGAGCTTCATGATTCTTTCCGGAGCGCGGCTGCCGGACAGTCCACGTGACTCTTTACGCGATTCCATAGGCACGCCCATCCTCTCGAGCCAGTTGGTCTTTCGACGACCGGGAAATTCACCCCAAGTATACGCCGTCCGGAACAAGAATCCAGGCTGGTTTTCTAGCAGGCTGCTGAAAAAGGCCCATCTGCGGCGTTGGCTTCGTCGCTCGTCGTTGCAGCGTACATCTAAGTACGCCTCACTCCTCGCTGCCTCGCCGCCTTGCATCTGGACCTTTTTGAGCAGCCTGCGGCTCAGACGGGTTTTTCAGCAGCCTGCTGGTGCAGCGGAGCCGTGTCAAATCGAAGAAGGAGCGAGTTCGCTTACCGCTCGTCGTAGATCGAGGTGGCCGAATTGAAGGCGGCCCACGCAAACCAGAACGCGTCGACATGTTGAATGGGCCTCAACCGTTTGCCAGCCATCGGGCCGCTCACCGCGAGGCCGAGCAGGTTCCAGAGGCTCCCCGTGTTCCGATCACGGAACCCCTCTGCAACAGCCTCGAAGACCAGTGAGACCCGGTCAACGGCGGGAGAGAAGACCGCGGTGGCGCCCACCTCGCGAGAGGCCGCGATCACTGACTGATCAAGGGCTGAGCGCGCGCCCGGGCGGAAAAAAATGACGAGAGGTTGCCCGTTCACATTGTCGTGGACCACCCTTCGCTTCGCGAGCTGCCCGAACGGATACGCTCGAGCGGCCCCATTGAGCCGGACGCCGACGACGCGTTCCTTGGGAGGCAATCGCCTATCGAGGGTGCCGCTGAAAAGAAACGGCCAGCTTGACAGGTCATCGTAAGCCTCGTAAGGATTCCGCCCGTAGCGGCGACTCACACCGGTTTCGCGTGAAAGGACTTTGCCTCCGGGGAAGAATTCCTTCCAGTCGGCATAGGCCAGCGTATTCGACGGGATCGATGCGAGCTTCGTGCCGGCCAGATCGCCGACGATGGCCCTGCCCTCCATCTGTGACCAGAGCGAGTGGGTCTGGCGGTCGTACATGACCAGGTCGCTTTTGTAGAGCTTCCCCGAGGTCCCGAAATCGTAGGCCTTCCGTCCGATGGTCCGCTCGAAGACGATCCCCGAGTTGCACAGCGGGCAGTAGGTGACCGCTACCGGTTTGCCTCCCACCGTGTCGTTCACGATCTCGTGCCAGATCAGAATCTGCAGCGGGTAGGCCCGGGCGTCATCACCCACGGACACCGCGAGCACCGGCTCTTTCAGCCCCAGCCACTGATCCGCCTCTTTCGGAGCGACGAACTTCGGGCGGTCGATCGCGGGAATGCCATCAGGCGGCGGCCCCCCGGGGATAATCTCTCCCAGCGGCACGAGACTCTTGCTGAGGTCGGTTCTCAGCTCACCCGCGAGCGCAGAGCCACCAAAGAGGAGCAGCACGCTCACAATCGCGACGAGGCGACACACGCGGGCCAGAGCCATCAGCGCTTGCTCCCGTTGAGGAGAGATTCGATCAAGGCGCGGGCGGCCGGGCTGTCCCACTCGCGAGGCCCCAACGCCATCGTGACCAGCCGCCCTTCTTTATCGATGAGGAATGTCGCGGGAAGGCCGCGCACTCCGTACGCGGCAGCCACTTCCATCTTCGGGTCGAGACCGATCAGCACGGTGAGCTTCTGTTCCTGAACAAAGCGCAGGACGACCTCCTGGCCCTCGTGATCAACCGACAACACGACGACCGAAAATCCGCGGCTCTTGAACCGGTCATAGAGGCTCTGGATCGCCGGCATCTCTTCCTTGCACGGGGGACACCAAGTCGCCCAGAAGTTCACCATCACCACCTTCCCACGCAAGTCCCTCAGCCGCACTGTCCCGCGTGCAGCGGCAGGGACGGCGAAGGGCTTGGCCTGAACAAGTTTCTCGGCCTTCAACAAGCGAAGGGTCTCATAGGGGTCCTCGACGGCCTGGGTTGGGGCAACGAAGACTCCAATGAGGAAGAGAGCGATCAGCAAACGACGAGCATGAATGAGTGACCGAGGCATCGCGCTAGGGTACTTGTTCATCCAAAGTCCGTGCGATCCTGTCGAACTTTAGTTTGGACGCCACACTCGTGCCGCGCCGAGATGCGAGCAGATCGAGGCCCGAGGGAGGAGCCAACCGGAGCGTACGCGGTTGTACGTGAGGATTGGCGACG
>DATEAO010000216.1:0-4084 GCA_035288345.1 Candidatus Methylomirabilota bacterium
CGCCAGCCGTGGGGTCAGGTGGTGCCTGACGACCTCATCGCATCCCGACGTTCTTGGGCTGTTTCGGGGCTTTGACGTCCACGACATTCCCCCACGCGGTCAGTCGCAGAGTCGTTCAGGCGAGATAGTGATCCTATCCAAAGGAGGTGGGGCATGAAGAAATTCTTCGAAGATGCCTCCATGCAAGATCACCCAATGAGGGCGCTAAAGGAGTTTCTCGCGACAGAGACGGGGAACGAGGAAGCCAAGAAGTACGAGAACCTCAGATTCGTCGGCTACGTCCTAGATATCGGCTACGACATTGTGACCATCATTACATCGGACCCGTTCAAGGTCTATGTGGGCGGCGTGCCGCGCAACTCGCTGTTGATAATGGTGCCGGCGGTGTCAGTAGAGGATACGCCGCCACATTTCACCGTGCTTCGGGTCCTCGAAGCGGCGCCCACTCCCCTGAGCAGAGAGGTTCAGCAGACGTACTTCGAGCTGCAGAAGAAGTCGATGCCGGAACTCGACGTGTTTACGCAAAGCGAGCTGCAATGGGGTGCGCTGAAGACGGCCGTCCTCGGCATGTTCTACCCGCATCCGTTGCAGGCTAATATGGTTGAGTTCTCGGGGGACGTGAACAATTTTGTGAGTGCTCACAAGTATAAGGTCTTCGCTCCCGACGACCAGCTTCTGAACCTGATCACCAACGTGCTCGTGCCCGACGTGAACCGGTTTTCGATCGGGCAGCTTCGATTGACGGAGTGCAGGCTTCCAATGCCCTCAAGGCCACCACCCGACGTTGATGTCTTCGTTTCCACCGCCGATTTCATGGGGACGCGGACGGCGATGTTCGGCAAGACTCGCCTCGGTAAGAGCAACGTCATCAAGCTAATAGCCCAGAGCCTCATCGAGACGACTGAAGAGCAGCGAAACGTGGGTCAACTGATATTCGACATCAACGGGGAATATGCTAACGACAATCCTCAGGACGATAGCCGTTCGTTGCGCAGCGCCTATCCGCGGCGATGCACGGTATATGCCCTGACTAAGAAGGAGAAAACGGAATCCAAGCCACTCCGTCTAGACTTCTACGAGCATCCTGAGAGTTCGCACCATATTATTGGCACGCTCTTGAGGGAGATTGGCAAGGATTCGTCCAACTACGTGAGCAGCTTCCTGTCAGTGGACGTACCGGCGGTCGATTCACTGAAAGAGATGGCCCCGAACGAAGAGAAACGCGCAAGGCGAAAGATCCTCATGTATTGGGCTGTGCTTCACCGGGCAGGATACCCTGCGGACCTTGCGAAATTGAGGTCGTTGCTCAAGTTCGATCCGGAAATAAATCAGGCGACGAGGATACAAGTATACGGTGCAGCTTCAATTGGCGACTGTCCCAGAGTAGACACCTTAGACGCGTTGGCAACCGAATTCGAACGATGCGCCGACGCGGACAGAAGCTCGAAGTTGAAGTCGTCGTCTGGCAACAATCTCTTCGACGCCGACGATGGGGCGATTCTAGGCTTCCTTCGTCCTACGTCCACCGTCAGCACGGGACCGGGGCTGATTCAGGGCTTTCGAAAGTACCATGATTCTAGGGCGGGAGATTTCGTATCCGAGATAATCCAGCTTCTGGAGAAGGGCGATACAGCCATCTTGGATCTCGGCAACGCACCCCCGGAAGTGATGGAGTACTTTGCCGTCCATCTTTCGAAGGCGATCTTCGCGCACCAGGTGGACAAGTTCTCGAACGATCGCCTGGGTGAGCATTTCGTTCAGCTGTACTTCGAGGAGGCCCATAACCTGTTTCCTCCCGACGAGAAGGACACCATCGACATTTACCGACGTCTCGCAAAAGAAGGTGCTAAGTACCACATTGGCATGGTCTACGCCACGCAGTCGGTAACGAGTATCAACAGGGACCTCCTTGCCCAGACGGAGAACTTCTTCGTCGCTCACCTCTCATCGCTCGACCAGGTGAATGCTCTCGCCAGGGTGAACATCGAGTACGAGAGCTTGAAAGACGACATCATGCGCGCCAAGACGCCCGGATACATTCGCATGCTAACGAAGTCACACCGGTTCGTAGTCTCGATGCAGGCGAAGAGGTTCACTCTATCTGCGGTATTAGAGCCGCCAGAGGCTGTAGCCGCGACCTCTGTGACGAGCTAGCAACTGGTTAGCCATGCCATACGAGTCTGGACACCGCCTACCGGGAGAGCGAGCGAGCAAGCTCGGCCATCTCGACGTCATCAAGAGCCCGCTTGTAAAGAAGCTCTGTGAGAGCTTTGAGGACGACACGGGCGGTTCACAGACGCTTCCTGTGGTGCCATGGGAACCTATCCCGGACGGCGGTCGTCCGCTGCGACTGGTCTTCTCAGTGGACGGATCGCTCCAGGTGATAGAAAGCGAGGTGCCTCCCCACAAGGCGCTGGCGTTCGTCAAGACTGCGTTACTGAAGGTTGATCGCGTAGCGCTCGATTCCATCGATCGGCTGATGCCTCACCCATATGCGCTCCGGGACCTGATGTCGAATTCGGCGATGTACCACGCGACGGTGTTCCCAATGAGGCATGTCACGGTTCCAGGCCTTTCAGTTTACGATTCTGTGCGACAGACGCTCTTCGAGTCAGTCAACGACCCTCGGCTCGAAGGCGAGCCGATGGAGACACTGAAGTGGCTTGCCTACGAAAAGTGGGATGGGAGACAGAAAAGCCTCCCTCCGTTTCAATGCCCTCACTGTGCCTCGGACGATGCAACACTGGCCTACGATGCCGAATCTGGTGCTTGCCCAAAGTGTGGCGAGAGGCTATTTCTCACGGATATGCTGGGCTTCCATCTTGAGATGGCGGAGGAGTCGGCGCCAGACAGCGTCGCGAGCGCCTATATGATGATTCACGAGACGCTGCTGTTGTTCACCGGTGTCCGGTACTTCTGGGAGCACAAGCGCGAGCTTTTGCCTGAGTGTCTTTTCATCAGGGATGGACCACTCTCGATCAGAGCCCAGTACTCCAAGTTGGTAGCGCCGATCCGTCGTTTCCTTCAGGTTGCGCGGGAAAGCGGGTCTGAAGTGTGTATGATCGGTCAGGAAAAGACTGGGTACTTCGTGGATCATTTGACTCTAATAGGCCCGTCCGCACCGGAGGGCACCGTGTTCTTGCCAGGCCACACCTACGTTCGGGAGCAGATACAGCATAGGCCAGCGGCGGGAATGCCCTACGGAAAAGATACGAACTATGGCGTAAAGGTGTTTGTCAAGGTCAACGATCGACACTCCATGGTGCTCAGCATCCCAACTGGCGAGTACAAGTCGGATCCCACCAAGGGCGACCTGATCGGGGCGACTCGAATATTCTCTACACTGCCAAGCCTTCTAAGCAGCCAGTACGAGGGGGGCCTCTTTCCTATCGAGCTTGCACACAATATTGCGTCGCTGTCAACTTACCCATCCGCCAAGGTTCTGGCGCTGTTTGCCGAAGCCATGTAGCTTCGTTGGTGAGGAATGTGCCAGTCAGTGCCACTGCTCGGCGGTTGAAATATCCCATAGTCCGTCGGTAATCCTTTCCCCGAAATCACACCCGTCGGTGAACCTAAACCCGCCCCAAGGGCCGGTCCCGGAAGGCCGGGAAGTCTGAACCTGGCTCCGGGTCGAAACATCCCCTTGGCCGGCGTTATAGGACGCGCGCCCGCCGCCGCAGCGAGGCTATTTCGAGTTTCGCCGCGACTATGGGCTGTTCTGATTGTCGGCACGTTGGGGTAGCGTCCGACGTTCAGCGATTAGTCTCTAGGAGCGTGCTCGTCGCCGACGATCGGGGCGCGAATAGCCTCGGAGTCCTCGGGCAACAAAAAAAGCGGGGGGTTCCCCGCTTTCTTTGTGTCTCGCTCCGCCTACCCGCCGTGGCTCCCCGTCACCGGACTCTGAAGGAGCGCCCGGCCAACCCGCCCGTTGATCCGCTCCCGTCCGCCTGCAGGTAGATGAGGCGGCGTCGGCAAGCGAGCCAGCTGCGTCGCATCCGGTCGGCGATGGCCCTCGGCGGCAGGTGCGCAAAGGCGAGGAGGCGCTCGTCCTCCTCCTCGGTCCAGGGGGCTCCGCGCCGCTGGC
>DATEAO010000217.1:0-2644 GCA_035288345.1 Candidatus Methylomirabilota bacterium
TGATCGGTGTAGAGGTCCTCAAAGTGGAGCCACTTGCCGTACGGCCCGTAGCTCAGGATCACGGAGTACTTGCCCTCCGGGATCGGCCGGTAGACGTCAGCGCGCAGGACGAGGCCGTCGTCCATCGTGATCGGCACGTCCCAATCGATGCGCATCCCGTCCCGTATCTCTGATTTCATGTGCGGTGGGCGAGGACTTCGCGGTTCACGGGGGAGCGGGGAGGCTCGCCCTTTAACGCTCTCGCCACCTCATCCGCGGCCTTGGTCTGAAGCTCCACAACCGATTCGCGTGAGTAGAAGGCGAGGTGAGGGGTGAGGATGGCGTGAGGCGCCTTCAGCAGCGGGTGATCAGGAGGCGGCGGCTCGACGCTCATCACGTCAAGCGCAGCGCCGCCGAGACGACCGGCAGTGAGCGCTGCGGCGAGGGCGTGCTCGTCAACGATTCCACCGCGTGACGTGTTGATGAGGAACGCTGTTGGCTTCATGCGCACTAGCTCGCGCTCATCAATCAGGTTACGAGTCTCCTGAGAGAGCGGCACGTGGATCGAGAGCGCGTCGGCCTCGGCGAGCAACCTGTCGAGGTTGACGGCTTCAGCGCCGTGACTGGCGATCAGCTCGGGACTGAGGTAGGGATCGTACACCAGCACTTTCATCCCTAGTGCCTGGACCTTCGAGGCGAGCGCTCTGGCGATCTTTCCAAATCCAAGGAGACCCAGTGTCTGCCCGCGAAGCCGGCGAACCTCTGCGTGCGCCTTAACGTTCCAGGTTCCGCTCTTCACCGCTCGATCAGCCTCTACGACCTGACGCGTCAGGGCCAGGAGGCAGGCCAGCGCGTGGTCTGAGACCTCGTCCACACAGTAATCGGGGACGTTGGTCACCACAATCCCGGCCTTGGTTGCTGCGGCCAGGTCCACGTTGTCCACTCCGATCCCGTAGCGAGCGATGATGCGGCAGCGCTTCAACGACTCAATTACCCGGCCTGTCATCTTCGCGTAGCAGTTCAGGACAGCATCCGCCTCCTGAGCCAGCGCGATGATCTCCTCCTCCGAGCGGCACTGGCCAGCGCGCAGCTCAACGCCCAACGGGTCCAGCACTCTCCGCTCAGGCTCCAGAGAAGGGAAGACGTAATCCGTGACTGCCACCACAAAGCTCATCGTGTATCCTCAGGTTATTCTTCGTAATCGGCGCTGATACCTGCTGGCTGACGGCTGATGGCTGACCGCTGAACGCCGACAAAAAGTCGATCATTGATAGCACGGGGACGGACCGGGGTCAACGAGCTGAAGAAAGGCCTTTCAGACTTGACACCTTTTCAACCCGCTAATAGGGTAGTGGCTCCCGAATCGATGGGCTCTATGGTCTTCCAGGAAGACAGCTTGATTCGTCGCACCGAGTCTGGCGGCTAGATCATGCCGAACCGGTGGAGTGTTTCCTTAATCGCGGATCGCTTTTCAGGCGGGCACGGTACAGCGCGTCCACGGCCGATCCGGTTAGGCGCGCGCCGAGGCGCCAGACCGTTTAGCTCCTTGACGTGCGCGATCCAGCAAGTTTTCGGAAGAAACCCGGGACGGCGCTTCACTTCCACTTGAATCTCCTGGCAGCTTGCCTCTAACGCTCCGGGGCAGCGGCGCCCGCTTGTGGGCGTCGGGTGCACGCCGTGGTTAGCTCTCATCCATGGGTTGCAAGCTCTTCGCGCACGATCTTGCGGACGAGCTCTTGAGTAACTGGCGGCTCGGTCAACCCGAGATGTGACTTCAGCGCATCGTTGATTAGAGTCTGATACCCCTTTCCCGTCTTCTCGGACTGAATCTTGAAGCGCCTGAGAATCGCGTCATCAAGATAGATGGTTATGCGCGTCTTCCCGGTCGTGGGAATCACGGCTCCGCGCTTGCCCTTGGAGAAGTCATATACCTTTCTCATAAGCCCGTCGCTCCTTTGGGTCGGCCTTTCGCACAGAAATGATTCGTACCTCGTCACCCCGAGGCGTATGAACAACAAACATCAGCGACCCGAACACGTTCATGCCGATCGTGACGAAACGCTGCTCGCCTTCCGCCGATTCGTCCTCGACGGTAATGGCGAGCGGGTCGTTCAGCACCCCGTCTCCCTCGGACAGGGAAACGCCGTGCTTCTTGAGATTCGCGGCATCTTTCTTCGGATCGAAATCCGAAGTCACTGGGACAGTATATGCACGCTATGCATATATGTCAATCGCTTTTCTCAGCAACACGCGGACTTTTTGCTGAGAGCTAACGCGCCGCGCAGCGGCGCGGAAGAACTATCAGGTATCCTGCACCGGATTCCGGCAGTATATCCCGTCGAAGTGCGCAGAGGCTTCAAACAACAAGTACAACAAGATTCACCGCTTGCCCCCGCCCTGTCAAGCACCCTGATTGTTCGCTCTCACTCAACCTGAGCGAAGAAGCGGGCGGGGGCGCCCTCGGTCCCCTCGATCTTGTAGAACGGGGCGTAGAACGGCACGCGCCGGCGCGGCAGCGCTCCGAGATTGGTGATCCCCTCCATGATGACCACGCCGGCCCCGAGGATCACCCGATGCATCGGGAAGTCCTCTGAGGTGAACTCGGGGAGCCGCGCGCAGTACTCCTCGAAGAAGTCGAAGCCGATGGTCTTGGGGCCTTTGGCCA
>DATEAO010000218.1:0-29956 GCA_035288345.1 Candidatus Methylomirabilota bacterium
AGGGATTTGATTTTTCCCCTTCGTTCCCTCAATGCTGGTTTGATAAGTGGAATGTCTATTAAGTGAACTGCGACGGTCATCAGTCATTCCGGCGGCCTATCCCGGACAGCTCTGGTGATCCGTTAAAGTGGAATTGCTCGCAATATCTCTCGGTTGGGATAACCTGTCAAGCGCTGTTTGATCGGGAAATACTGCCGGTTTGGCGGCCTCGAGTAGGTGCGCGGCAAAGGAGTGGCGCAGGATGTTCCAAGGAGACGTTCCTCTGCCACCCAGGAGAGATGACATTGGCGATGCATACTCCCTCCCCTCAATGGACTGATGGACCCGGAAGATGCGCTGCCACGTCGTGGTGAGCCAATTCGACATCCGTCCTGCCTGTGTGAACAAGTGCCCGGTGTAGCTAACTTGATGCGGGCCGAATCCTGGCCGATTGTTCCCGCGAATTCAGCCTAACATGCTCAGCCGCGCGCCGCTTTTTTGCGCGTCGGCTGCATGCGCTTATTCGGCGGCGCCTGAGCTCGGGCCGAGCGGACGTTAGTCCCTGCGGCGCTGGACCTTGGGCGATGCGCCGGCGCCCCATGAAGCATCCCTTCGATGCTGATGTCCTCATCAATGTCAGGCCAATGGATTCCTTGGCCAGTGCCGATGAGACGGAAGTTCGCTCGCTGCGCGGGCGTCGCCGCGGACAGCCGCCATGACCAGGCGAGCGGCACACTGACCACTCGGCCGTCCACCAGATGCGCGATAATCTCATCTTCGGTGACGCGCACTTCTTGAATGCGAGGATCGGTTCTAGCCGCAGTGGTCATACCATGCCTCCAGAATGGCCGTAAGATGGGTCCGGATGGTTTGACGAATCACATTCAACTCCCGAGCTCTAAATCCGTGGTTGCGGGCAAGCCCAAGCGGTTCGAGCCAGAACTTGCAGGTCTTGGTCTCGCGCTCCACGTGGACATGTGGTGGTTCATTGCAGTCAAAGCTCGTGAAGAAAAAGCGGTGGGGCCCGGGAATCCCCTTTATCCGTGGCATTCAGAACATCGCTCCATTGAGCCGTCCCGTGGCCATTAGCATACCACGAGGGCCAAGGTTCGCTGCAAACGTACCCACTCGAATACTCCCCTCATTCGTGCGGCTGCCACACGTTGCGGCAGTGGGTTTCGGTGACGAGGCAGGCGAGGATCAGCGCAACGAGGGCAGTGCCGAAGCAGACTGTGAAGGCGGCACGATACGCCTCGGGCGGGTAGATTCTCGCGCCTGCCGAGATGAGGCCGGTCCAGCCGGCGTCGAGAATCACTCCCATCACCCACTGGAGCAGAGCGAAGGCCAGGAACATTGGCAGGTTGCAGAAGCCGATGGTGATCCCTACGCGCTCGGGGTCGTTGACCTCCCGGACGCAGGACCAGACGAGGACGACCCCCGCTGACGCGAGCCCCATGATGAAGAAGACGATGGCCAGTTGCTCCATAGGCAGTCTGAAATCCGGGGGAAGGACGAGCGGCGTCCAGCAGAGGGCATAGATTGCGATCAGCGTGACGAACGGCAGCCGGCGTCGCCGACGCCAGCGGTCGGAGATCCACCCGACAACCGGGGCCCCAACGCCGAGGCCGATCGCGAGAAGTGAGATCACGTTGGCCGCCTGAATCCGGCTCAGCCCGTAGACCTGGGTGAGATAGGGAACGCCCCAGAGACCGAAGAACGCGATGTAGCCCGCGTAAACGCCCGCTGACGCGAGAACGGGCGGCCACGTCCTCGGGTTCGCCATGATCGGTGGGATGCCACGCAAGACCTCGGGGAGAGAGATCCCGGCCCTCCCCTGCCGCTCGGGGTTGATCGCGGGCAACCCCATCGCCTCCGGCTTGTCACGAATGAAGAACAAGGCGGCAAGCCCAAGCCCAAGGGTGACGGCGCCGATCAGCACGAACGTCTCGCGCCAGCCGATGCTCTCGACGAGAAGTGCGAGCGGCGTCGAGGCGACAAGTGCGCCGATGCTCCCTACGGTCTGCGTGGACCCGCTGATCGTGGCGAACTCGTCCGGTCGGAACCACTCGGCACTGAGGCTGAGCCAGGAGATGAGGATCACAGACGCGCCGAGTCCGACCAAGAGCCGTCCTCCGTGGGCAACGCCGAAGGTGGGCGCCAGACCGAAGAGTGCTGCGCCGAGTCCCATCGTCGTGGCGCCCAGCGCAAGTGTCAGCCGAGGCCCCAACGTGTCCGCCAGACTTCCAGCCACGAGCGCCATCGCGGCGAAGACGTAAGGGTAGATCGCGATCAGATTGCCGAGTGAGGCCGCGGTAATGGAGAAGGCCCGCATCAGGTCCGTGGCGACAACAGAGGGCGCGACCCGGTGAAAGTACGAAAAACAGTAGATCGAGGCCGGAACCAGCAGGATGAGCCAGCGGACGCGCAGCGCCCGCCGGAGCGCAGGCGCGGTTTCAGAAATGGCTTCTCTCCGAGACCATGGTGCGTACGTCAAAGCTAACGAGGTCGCGCTTCAGTGTTAGCCTTTCGCCATCAGCCTTCGGCAGCCCGAACACTCTGTAAGGCAGGCTGTTCAAAAAGGTCCAGATGCAAGGCGGCGCCGTGCCTGCCGGCAGGCAGGAGGAAGTGAGGAGTGAGACGTACTCAGATGTACGTTGCAACGACGAGCGACGAAGCCAACGCCGCAGATGGGCCTTTTTCAACAGCCTGTCAGAACCTCACCTTCACGTCCGGTCTGGGATCTACGTGAATGCTGTCGATGAAGCGGACGCGGTGCGGGTGCGTCTGCATGATCAGCGAGCTGGTGCGGGTACCGTCGCCGAAGAACCGGACGCCTTTCAGCAGGGTGCCGTCAGTCACGCCGGACGCGGCGAAGATGATCGTTTCGCCCGACGCCAGATCGCGGGCGCGGTACACTCGCTTCGTGTCTTTGATGCCCATCGTGTGGCAGCGCTCTTCGTGCTCCGGGTTGCTGACCACCAGGCGCGCGAAGATTTCGCCGTTGAGACAGCGCATCGCCGCCGCTGTCAGCACCCCTTCGGGAGCGCCACCGGTGCCCATCACCGCGTGCACGCCGCTGCCGGCCACCGCCGCGGCGATCCCCGCCGAAAGGTCGCCGTCCGAGATGAGCCGGATGCGCGCGCCGGTCGCGCGAATGTCGGCCACGAGCTTCTCGTGCCTCGGCCGGTCCAGCACGATGACGACCAGATCTTCCACCTTGCGGTCCAGGCGACGCGCAATCGCCTGCAGGTTGTCGGCCACCGGGGCGTCGAGACTGACGACGTCTTTCGAGCTGGGTCCGACGACCAGTTTCTCCATGTAGAGATCGGGCGCGTGCAGCAGTCCGTCGCGCGGCGAGGCGGCGAGCACGGCGATCGCGTTGGGCGACCCCGTGGCGCACAGGTTCGTGCCCTCAAGCGGATCAACCGCGATATCGACCTGCGGCAGCCGTCCCCAGCCCGGTCCGCTGCCGGCGCGCGAGTTGGCTAGCCCCACCCTTTCGCCGATATACAGCATCGGCGCCTCGTCGCGCTCCCCTTCGCCGATGACGATCGTGCCGTCGATCGCCACTGAGTCCATCTCGCGCCGCATGGCCTCGACCGCGACCTGGTCCGACTTGTGACGGTCACCCTGGCCCATCGTGTGCGCGCACGCGATAGCCGCCTGTTCGACGACCCGCAGAAACTCGAGTGAGAGATCAGAATCAATCACAGTGGCCCCCTTGTTTGATTCCCATAGGGCTTCCCCACCCCCATGAGCCATTCTGAGGTCAGGCTTGACTGTCAATTTATCGCTTACTCCGCCGAGACACAAGTGCGATTACATTGGCGATCCATGCTCCTTCCCCTCGCCTACGGAGTTATGGACTCAGAAGAGGCGCTGCCACATCGCAGCGGGCTAATTTTGACTCAGGCTGTCTTGCCTGAACAAGTCCCCTCCTTTTGAATCAGAGTGCGGGGATGGCGTGGCAGGCCGCGCCGAGTGTAAGAAGTCAAAAGGGTGAGAGTACAATTCCGGGATTGCCGATGTTAAGGCGTCCCCTTCGCGACTTCTTCTGCAATAAAGATCTCGGGTTTCTCGGCCACTCCTGCTTTCTCCATTTCCCGGGCCAAT
Source organism: Candidatus Methylomirabilota bacterium (assembly GCA_035288345.1). Taxonomy (GTDB): domain Bacteria; phylum Methylomirabilota; class Methylomirabilia; order Rokubacteriales; family DATEAO01; genus DATEAO01. The sequence goes on from DATEAO010000218.1 coordinate 4,093, forward strand.
TCTGAGGACCCGAGAAACTCCTTTGCCTTCGCCACGCTCTGCCACTCGAAGAAGAGGCACAGGTTGTTGGGTTCGTCGGAAACAGTCGCGATCTTGAATGCCACCTCTCCCCCGGCTCGACGCTTCGCGGCGAACCCATCGAAGACTCGCCTCCAGCCGTCGTAGTCCTTGACCTTGTGCCGAACGAAAACGTGTACCATGGTTTCTCTCCTTTCGTTTCACTAAGAGTAACGGTGGGGGTCGGGCTTGCATTACGACATGTGTGATTGCAAACATCTGCCTCCGTTCCGTTTTCTGCTCATAGGGGTTGGGCGAGTCTCGAATGTGTCTCCTACGCCTGCGGCTTGTAGGCAACACAGTCGATCTCGATCGCCGCCCGCAGCGCGAGCTCTGCGCGTCCAACGGTGATCCGCGCAGGGACATCCTCGCCGACCACGCTCACGTACGCCTCATTCATCTCCGGAAAGGTCTTCATGTCGCGCAGAAAGACGTTGACCTTGACGACGTCATTGAACGAGGCTCCGCATTCGCGCAGTATCGCTTCAATGTTGCGCAGCGCCTGAACCGTCTCGGGCCCGGTGCCTCCCCGGACAAGCTCCATGGTGTTGCGCATCGTGCCGAGTGTTCCCGAGACGAAGATGAAATCTCCCGCTATGGTGGCGTGACAGAACGCGGGCAGCCTCGCGAGGCCTTCAGCAACGATCCTCTTGACGCTCATGATCCACCAAGGCGCAGCGATCGCCTAAGGCGCAGCGCTCCGCCATCTCCATCCCGCCTGTCGTCGAACGGCATCGCGGTCAGCCGGTGGCGTGCTTGCGGAAGCCGCAAGTCAGCGAAGACAGCGGGCCTCGACCGCGTGACGGGCATCACGCGCGTTAACGCAGCCACGGATACCGGGCAACATCCTTGCCGGCGTAGTCGGGATCCAGATAGATGAAACAACGCTGGATAAGCCAGTCGCGGATCTCGAATACGTCGCACCACCGTCCAGCCCCCCACTCCGGCACGCCGGCGCGCCACGGTCCACCAATATGCTCACCGTGGCTTGTACCTTCACAGACGACCAAGTCGCCGCTCGAGAAGATCCAATTAAAGTGCGAGTAATGATGAACGATGGACTTGATCGTACCCCCGACATCGCCGAACAGTTTGCCGATCTGGTCTTTGCCGGTTGCGAGACCCCACTTCGGGAAATACACCTGGGCATCGGTCGCGAACAGATCGAGGATCGAGCCGCCCGAGGATGTGACGCCGCCGTTGTCAAATGCCTTGAGATACTCCAGGGCAACTGACTTGCGCTGCTCGTCGGTCATGGTCAGCTTGGTGAGTGCCATAGGACCCTCCTTCCTCAGGTTTTAAGGAGTGGATTGGTCGAACTTGGGGGGTGGTGCCCTCGCGTTTGTGGACCCCCATTTCCTACTAGGTTTGTCGTCCGTAGTCAACCGGTAATAACGGCGTGACTCGCGTGATCTCTCGATCAGGGCGCGCGGAGGGCGCGACGGGCCGCGTCGAGTGTCTGGTCGATCTCTGGGGGGGTGTGGGCAACGGAAAGGAACAACGCTTCGAACTGTGATGGCGGAAGGAAGACCCCTTGAGTCAGCATGCCGTGGAAGAATGTTGCATAGCGTTGAGTGTCGGAGTGCTTGGCTGACGCGAGATCGGTTACGGCAGTGTCGGTGAAGAACAGGGTGAGCATAGAGCCGACACGATTAAGGGTTGCAGGGACCCCGATCTCTTTGCAGAGTGACTCGATGCCTGTTTGGAGCTGCTCCCCGGACTGTTCAAGTCTCTGGTAGATCTCTGATCCGCGAAGCGCGCCGAGGGTCGCGAGCCCCGCAGCGACAGCTAAGGGATTCCCTGATAGCGTGCCGGCTTGGTAGACCGGGCCGAGGGGGGCGACCTCTTTCATGAGATCGCGTCTGCCCCCATACGCGCCAACAGGAAGTCCCCCGCCAATGATCTTCCCAAGGCACGTGAGATCCGGCTGAATGTTGTACAGCGATTGCGCGCCGCCGTATCCGACCCTGAAGCCCGTGATCACCTCGTCAAAGATCAGGAGCGCGCCGGACCGCGTACACTCCACGCGGAGCGTTTGGAGAAACCCTGGGAGTGGTGGCACCACCCCCATGTTTCCAGCAATGGGCTCCACGATGACTGCTGCAATCCGAGATCCTTCAGCGCGGAAGAGCTGTTTTACCGCGTCTGCATCGTTGTATGGAAGGGGTATTGTGAGCTGCGCGAGTGCGGCAGGCACCCCGCGGCTGTCCGGCAGCGAGAACGTGACGCCCCCAGATCCAGCTTTCACGAGCAGGCTGTCCGCATGGCCGTGATAGCAGCCGTCGAACTTAACAATCACGTCACGGCCCGTCGCCCCACGAGCGAGCCTGATCGCGCTCATCGCGGCCTCGGTCCCTGAGTTGACTAAGCGGACCATCTCGATCGATGGGAACGCGTCCACCAACAGCTGAGCCAGCTTCACCTCGTCGGCCGTGGGTGCCCCATAGCTGGTTCCCTTCGCCGCCGCAGCAGCCACAGCCTCGACCACCTGGCGGGGCGCGTGGCCGAGAATCAGCGGGCCCCAGGAGCCCACGTAATCAACGTAGCTCCGCCCATCCTCATCCCAGATCCGACATCCCTCCGCCCGGCTCACGAAAAACGGAGTGCCGCCAACCGCGCGGAACGCCCGCACCGGGCTGTTCACTCCGCCGGGGATGAGACGTTGGGCCGCCGCGAAAAGGGAATCAGAAGAGGCCACCGCTGGAGTGCTCCGGAGTGGGTTCAACGGTTGTTACGAGTTCCCAAGGGGACAGGCATAAAGTCGTGGACGGCCGGGTCCCAGCGAAACGCGTTTATCTCCAGGGCCTTGCCGTCCTGCACCGAGCAGACCACGTAAGTGGCCGTGGGATAGCTCGGCTCACCGTCAATAAGCGCATTACGCTTGTCGGTCTCTGAGAAATACGCGCCCGCCTCGATGTGGGAGTGGTAGATCACCTTGACCTCATACCCGTCCGACTCCATCCGAGCCAGCCTCAGGAGATCCTGGGGCGAGATCATGTATGCGGTGCGAGCGTCCCGTGGATGGGCCGCAGGGTCCTGGGCGTGGAGCTCATTTTGAATATTGCGGCACGGCAGAATCATGCGACCGTTTCCAGCGGCAGAAAGGATGACTCCACAACACTCGGCGGGATATTCCGCCTCAGCTTGACGGCGAATCTGCTCGGTCTCCTCTTCGGTCAGGATCATCTCCACGAGACTCTTCTGTCAGACTTTATTGTTGACACCCCACTCGCGTCGTGGCGAGAAGCGAGCAGATCGAGGCCCGAGGGAGGAGGAACCCCGATGCGTATGCAGTATACGTTGAGGGGTTTCGACGACCGCTCTTCTCTGCTCGAGCGCCGGCTTTGCCGGCGCAAGCTCAAGAGCGCGGGCGTGGCGAAGCCCGGGTGCCCGCGCTGCAATCAATGCGAAGCTTATCGCCACGGCGCGGAGCGTCCCCCGGCGATCGCCGGGATGATTGAGACCTCGTCGCCGTCCTTGAGCGGGGTGGCCAACCCCTGCAGCGCATCGATGGCTTCGTTGTTGACGTAGATGTTCACGTGATTGTGAATCTCCCCGGCGTCATCTCTGACGAGCCCCTTCATCCCGCTGAAGCTCTTCTCCAGCTCATTCAAGAGCTGTTCCACGCTTGAGACATCCAGCTCCACCTTTGACTTGTCTTGTGTCACCCGCCGAAACGGGGTTGGGATATACACTGATACACCCATCTTAGTTCTCCTCCTCTCTCAATGCTCCGGGGCCAGGGGCTAGGGGCCAGGGGTCCGCAGTCCTAGTCTCAGGCCCCTGGCCCCCGACCCCCGGTTCAGAGATTCAGGCTCAGATACCGCTCGCCGGTATCCGGAAGCAGCGTGACAACGGTTTTTCCCGGGCCGAGTCGCTCAGCCACCTGGAGCGCGGCCCAGACATTGGCCCCCGCCGAAATCCCGACCAGCAGCGCTTCCTCTCGGTTCAGACGCTTGGTGGTGGCGTACGCATCCTCGTCACGCACCTGGATGATCTCGTCATAGACGTCGCGATTCAACACCCCGGGAACAAACGAAGCGCCGATCCCCTGAATACCGTGAGGCCGACCCCTGCCACCAGAGAGGACGGGAGAGCGCGCGGGCTCGACCGCGATGATGAAGATGCGCTCCAGCTTCTCACGAAGCACTTCTCCAACGCCCGTGATGGTTCCTCCGGTCCCCACCCCGCTCACAAACGCGTTGAGGCGCCCCTCGGTGGCCTCGAGAATCTCTTGCGCCGTGGTGCGGCGATGGATATCAGGATTGGCCGGGTTCTGAAACTGCTGGGGCATGAAGTAGTCGGGGTGCTTTGCCTTCAGCTCCTCAGCCGCAAACACCGCGCCGGTCATCCCCTCGATGGCGGAAGTGAGGATCAGCTCCGCGCCAAATCGTGAGAGCAGGCGTTGGCGCTCCACACTCATGTCATCCGGCATTGTCAGGATGAGCCGATAGCCCTTCACTGCCGCAACCATGGCGAGACCGATCCCGGTGTTTCCGCTCGTGGCCTCAACGATGGTGCCGCCGGGCCTCAGGAGGCCCCGCCGCTCCGCATCCTCGACCATCGAGAGGGCAATGCGGTCCTTTACGCTCCCGGCCGGGTTCAGAGATTCCATCTTGGCGTAGATCGTGGCGGTCCCCGGCTTTGGCAATCGGTTGAGACGGACCAGGGGCGTGTTCCCGATCAGATCAAGAACTGAGTCAACTCGGCTTGGGCGGTTTTGTGGGGCCATTCGTTCTATCTCTATAAAGTAATCGGGAATACGCGCAAAATTCAGATGTGGTACATCGGCCTCGCAGTTGCCTTTCGCTCGTGAGCTCGCTTGACGAGATCAGCGAAGGTGACCCGATCAATCACGTTCGACACGGCTTCCGACACGTCCCGCCAGAGCTCGCTCAGCTCGTCGTTGGAGTCGCGCCGACCAGGGCGACGAGTCGAGTCGAACAGCGAGAGCGATCCTTCAACCGCCCGGATCACCTCTCCTATCGAGATCTCTTCCGGTGGCCTCACCAAGTGGTACCCGCCCGCTGCCCCGCGACGGGAGACGAGGAACCCGGCACGCTTCAACAGCAACAGGACCTGCTCCAAATAGCGTTGCGGGATCCCTTGTCGCTCGGCGATTCCGTGGATCGGGATCAAGCCTTTGTCATAGTTCATGGCGAGATCGAGCAGGGCCTTGATCGCGTACTCGCCTTTTGCAGAGATCCGCATTGCTCACCACCTCAAGGAAGACGCGACCTTAACGGTACTATGCGATTCTGCAAGCTGTCAAGGTACGACGTGAACGTGACGCGTGAAGAGTGAGCACAACGCGAGAGATTCTTCGCCGGCGTTCTTTTACGCTTCACTCTTCACATTTCACGCTTCACGTTCTAGAAGCGGCCGCGCTCCAGGATCCTGGCCGCGTCTTTGGCGAAGTAGGTGATCACAAGATCGGCGCCGGCCCGACGGATCGCCGTCAGGACTTCCATGACAGAGCGTTCCTCATCGAGCCATCCGAACTGGCCCGCGGCTTTCAGCATCGAGTACTCGCCAGAGACTGAATAGGCGGCTACCGGGAGGCCGAACTCCCCTTTTACGCGCGCGATGACGTCGAGATAAGGAAGCGCGGGCTTGACCATGACGATGTCCGCGCCCTCATCGATGTCCAGGCCGACCTCGCGAAGCGCCTCCATCGCGTTGGCGGGGTCCATTTGGTACGCTCGGCGGTCCCCGAATTGAGGCGCTGAGTCGGCCGCGTCACGGAACGGGCCGTAGAAGCTGGAGGCGTATTTTGCCGAGTAGGCCATGATCGGGGTCTCTTGAAACCCCGATTCATCGAGCGCTTCGCGAATCGCGGCCACCCGGCCGTCCATCATGTCCGACGGCGCGACCATGTCCGAGCCGGCCTCGACCTGAGAGAGCGCCACGCGCGCAAGCAGCTCGACTGACGGGTCGTTCTTCACCCGCCCATCTTCAACGACCCCACAGTGGCCGTGACTCGTGTACTGACAGAGACAGACATCAGTGATCACCAGCAAATCAGGGATGGTCTCTTTCACCGCCCTGGCCGCCTGCTGGACAATGCCATCCTCCGCGTACGCCTCGGACCCTCGGGGATCTTTGGTGGCGGGAATGCCGAAGAGCAGGATCGCCGGGATCCCCATCCCCGCAATGTCCTTCGCCTCTTTGACCAGCTCGTCCACCGAGAGCCGGCACTGCCCAGGCATGGCGGGGATCGGTTCACGCACTCCCCGGCCATGGACGGCAAAGAGCGGAGCAATCAGGTCGTCAACGTCCAACCGCGCCTCGCGGACCATCCGCCGCAAGAGCGGAGATTCACGAAGGCGACGAGGACGGTAGAGCGGGTACGGCATCACACACTCCTTTCAGAGAAGCGGCAGCCTCGCTTCGACACTGGGCACGCGTCGTTCATTTCGCTCTCTTGAAGTGGCTGACAATCGCTTCCACCAGCGCAGGGACTGTGGACTGCCCTGGCATAATCGCGGTCTCAAAGCCGAACTCACGCACTGTCTCCGCGGTGATCGGGCCGATGGCGGCTATGATAACACCGTTGAGGCGCCGAGTCTCCTCATCGGAAAGGAGTGACATGAAATTCTTCACCGATGATGAGCTGGTGAACGTGACGAGATGTATGCGCCCCTCCTGGAGCTCCCGTCGAAGCGCGTCAGCCCCCTCTTTGACCGGACAGGTCTGATACGCTGGAACGGACACAACAGTGGCTCCCATTCGGGCGAGCTCGCGTGGTATGAGATCGCGGGCCTCCGCTGCCGCGGGAAGGAGAATTCTCGTGCCATGGGTGAGCCTTCCCTGGAACTCGGCCACCAACCCCTCTCCCCGAAACTCAGCGGGAATCAGGTCAGGCTCGAGGCCGTGACGGCGGAGGCTCTCAGCCGTCTCGGACCCGATCGCCGCCACTTTCGTTTGGGCGAGCGACCGAGCGTCGCGCTTCTGGTTGGTCAGACGCCTGAAGAATTGCTCAACGCCGTTTGCGCTTGTAAACACGACCCAGTGGAATGTGGCGAGGTCCCGAATGGTCTGATCAAGCGGCCCCCAAGACTCCGGCGGCTCGATCCTGATGGTCGGCAGGTGGTAAACCTCAGCGCCTTCCGCCTCGAGCAGGCGTCCCAGCCGGCCCGCTTGGTGCGGGGGGCGTGTCACGACGATCCGTTTCCCGAAGAGCGGAAGCTGTTCGTACCACTGGAGGTGATCACGAAGCCCGGCCACCCGGCCGATAACCACGACCACGGGAGGCGTGAGCTGCTCCGCTGTCACGATATCAGCGATCGTTGCGAGCGTTCCCGTGACGGTGCGCTGCTCTGCCGTAGTCCCCCGGTGGATCACGGCCACTGGCTCACTGGGTGGGCGGCCGTGTTTGATCAGCGCGCGCGCAATGGTCAGGAGGTTGGTCAGCCCCATCAGCACCACGATCGTGTCCCCGCTCTTGGCCAGCTCGGCCCAGCGGATTGTGGATTTCTTTGTCGGCGTATCCTTGTGCCCCGTGAGGAAAACGACATTCGATGCGAGGTCTCGATGAGTCAGCGGGATTCCCGCGTAGGCGGGGACTGCCACCGCGGAGGTCACCCCGGGCACAATCTCGAAGGGAATCCCGTGCTCAGCGAGATACTCGGCCTCCTCCCCTCCCCGCCCGAAAATAAACGGGTCCCCCCCCTTCAGCCTGACCACGCTGTTTCCAGCCTTGGCGCGATCAACAAGGAGCCGGTTGATCTCCTCCTGGTCAACCGGATGAGCGCCTGGCTCCTTCCCCACGTAGCAGCGCTCAGCCGAAAGAGGCGCGAGATCAAGCAGTGACGGATTGGTGAGACGATCGTACACCACGACGTCAGCCGACTCGAGCGCGCGAAGCCCTTTCAGCGTCAGCAGCCCCGGGTCGCCTGGCCCGGCTCCGACCAGGTAAACTTTCCCGCGCTTCTCCAACGGCGTCATTGAGTGGCCTTCATCAACTTGTCGGCGCCCCGGCCCAAGAGCTGCTCAGCCAACTGCGCGCCAAGCGCAGCCGCTTGGTCGAGGGGCCCTGACACTTGGTCCCTCAGGAGCTGCTGCCCATCAAGGGTTCCGACCAAACCGGTCAATCGGAGTTCTTGTTCAACGACCCGGGCATGGCCGGCCAACGGGGTGTGGCAGCTTCCGCCAATCGCGCTGAGAAATGACCGCTCCGCGAGTGCTTCACAACGGGTCAGCGCGTGGTCCAGCGGCCCCAACAGCGCATTGACCCGCTTGTCCTCGGCCCGTGCTTCAATCGCGAGAATGCCCTGACCGATTGCGGGAACGAACTCGTCAGGGGAGAGCCAGTGAGCGGTTTCAGGGTCGAGACCGAGGCGCTTGAGGCCGGCTGCAGCCAGCACGATCGCGTCCAAAGAAAGATCGTTGAGCTTCCGGAGCCGTGTATCGATATTCCCGCGGAGCGGCTCGATCTGAAGGTCCGGGCGAATCGAGAGGAGCTGCACGCGTCGCCTGAGGCTGGAGGTTCCCACCCTCGCGTTCGACGGAAGCGCCTTGAGGTCGCCTCGGGCGCGGCCGATCAGCACGTCACGCGGATCGTCGCGGGGTGGGAATGCTGAGAGCGTTAACGGCTCGGGAAGTGTGACGGGAAGGTCCTTGAGGCTATGGACCGCGCAATCCACCCCACCGCCCACAAGCGCTTCCTCGATCTCTTTGACAAAGAGCCCCTTGCCCCCGAGATCAGCCAGCGCGACCTGCGCCAGCCGGTCTCCTGACGTTTTGATGGGGACGATCTCCAGTCTGAGCGACGGCCACGCAGAGCTGAGCAGCTCAGACACCAGCTCAGCTTGCCGAATCGCCAACGGGCTCCCGCGGCTTCCGATTCGGAGCCGCTCAGTCATTTCCAGGGTCTCGGGGCGCCAGGCCGAACAGCTCCTGAACGGCCTCCACCCACGAGCGTTCGTGACCACTCCGGGATGATTGCCGCAGTTTGGTGATGGGCGTGTGGAGAATCTTGTTCACGATGGCATTCGACATCGCCTCAACCGCGGCTCGCGTCTCCTCCGGCGCGTGAGGCAGGCGGGAGAGTGTTTTCGCCACCTCGGCCTGACGGATTGACTCCAGCTTCTCTCTGAGCTGCACGATCGTGGGCACCACCTCAAGGTCTTTCAGCCGGGCTCCGAACCGATCCACCTCTCGCTGAACCAGCAGCTCCGCCTGCTCGGCTTCTCTCAGCCGCTCCCTGATATTGGCGTCCACCACCTGGCGAAGGTCGTCGATGTCGTAGCAGAAGACGTTCTCGAGGTCATTCACCCCACGCTCCACATCACGAGGGACCGCGATGTCGATGAAGAAGATCGGGCGAGAGCGACGGGCATGCAGCGCTGCCCGAACCGCGTCAACGCTCACAATCGGCTCCGGAGCGCCCGTCGAGCTGATCACGATGTCGACGTCGGGAAGCACCGAGCGGAAATCCTCGAACCGGAGCGCCTGACCGTGGAGCGCGCGGGCCATCTCGTGGGCGCGCGCCCAGGTCCGGTTCGTCACGTAGATAGGGAACGCGCCGTGGTCCACGAGATTGCGCGCGGCCTGCTCGCTCATCTTCCCGGCGCCGATTAACAAAACCGATTTTCCCCTCAAGCTTCCAAAGATCTTCCGGGCCAGCTCCACGGCCGCCACGCTCGCCGAGACCGCATGGCGGGCCACTCCGGTTTCAGTCCTGACCTTCTTGGCCACAAAAAACGCTTGGGTCATGACCGTGTGAAGCATGGGGCCGATGGTCTGGCACTCCTGGGCGACCTGAAACGCGTCCTTGACCTGTCCCAGGATTTGCGGTTCACCAAGGATCATCGAGTCGAGGCTCGCGGCGACTCTGAAACAGTGCTGGACCGCCTCACTGCTGACTTTCGCGTAGAGAAACGGCTCGAGGGAGGAGATCTCCAGCCCCCGCTGACGGCAAAGCGCTCCCAGCCCCAGGAGTTGCGTCTCCTCGGCCGGGGCGCCGCTGCTGTAGATCTCGACCCGGTTGCACGTAGAGAGGATCATCACCTCGTCGAGGCGGCCGTCGTCATGCAGGTCCCGCAGGATCTCCCGGAGCTTCTCGGGATCGACCGCAAGCTGCTCTCTGACCGAGACCGGCGCGGTCTTATGGTTCAGCCCGACAACACAAAAATCCATGCCTCACCCAGTACGGATGTCGGATGTCAGGTCTCGGATGTCAGATAGCAGGGTCCGACCAAGTGACATCCGAGATCCAGCATCCATACTGACATCTGACATCCGTCATCCGTGACCCTTTAAAAGGTGATGTGGCGACCGGGAAGCAGCCAGCCAACGCCAAATGTGAGAAGCAGAACCGCGAATCCCACAATTGCCCCGTACGCGGCCCGGCGCCCGCGCCATCCCGCCACGGCGCGTCCTCCCAAGGTTGCGGCATAGATCAACCATGCCAGCAGAGAAAAGAGGGCAAGGGGATCCCACGCGAGCAACGATCCCCACGCGCTTTTTGCCCAGACCACGCCGAGAATCAGGGAGACCGTGAGAAATGGGAATCCCAACGTGAGCGTCCGAAACGTGAGACGGTCGAGGGTCTCGAGTGACGGCAGCCGATAGTAGAAGGCGCCGAGCCGCTTCGATTTCAGCTCGCGTTCCTGAATCAGGTACATCAGGCTTCCGGCAAAGTTAAGGACAAAGGCCGCGATCCCCAACATGGCCAGCGTCACGTGCACCCCGATCCACGCGCTGCGAAGCGCGGGAGGCAGGGCCCTGATCTCTCCCGGCAACGTTGCCGCAGAGAGGCCAAAGGCGAGCACCACGGGGAGCACGAACGCCCCGAGCACCGGCACCCGATACTGGCGCTCGGACCAGAGCTCGAAAAGGACCGCAACCCAGACAAGAAGCGACACTCCTTCCTGAAAATTCCCCATGGGGGGACGCCCGATCTCGATGCCCCAAATCACCAGCGAAAACGTGTGAAGGAGCCACCCGACCTGGGTGGCTCCCCGCGCATAGCGCGCCACCCGCTCCTGCCTTTGAAGGAGGTAAAGCAGCGCCAGCCCGGTCCCCGCCAGGTAGGCGGCAAGCGCGAAAGAAAAGATAGATTGGCTCACAGTGCCTTCAGGATACCATGGTCTGACTTGGTGGGAACCCCCGCCCTTTCCGCGGTACTGGGTCAATTTGCTTCGCCACACTTCGTTCTCGGTCGTCGCCAGCCCTCAACGTAGAACCACGTACGCCTCGGGCTGGCCGCTTTCGCTTGTCTCCCAAGTTGCTCGCCTGCGGCTGCAGCTCGCTCTACAGTCCTCGGGCCTCGTCTGGCTCGCAACTTGGCCCAGTACCGGGACCTAAACTGATCCAGCACCCTTTGCTCCCTCCCGAGGAGGAGAATCGGGCAAACTGGAGTCTTGGAACGTATCGGGCGTTGTGAGTGGAGAGGCAGGTGAGAGGCGGAACGGTCGGGCGCGGTTAGGGCCGTGCTGCCCTTTTTTCGGCGCGCAGCTCGATAGCGCGCCCCAGCGCCTGCAAGGCGTCGTCGACGCGAAACGGCTTGCTGAGCACAATGTCCACGGCGCTGTGAGCCGGATCAGGGTGCCCAATCTGCACCCCCCACCCTGTGACGAGCACCACCGGGGTCTCGGGGTTTTTGGCCTTCACCGCCTCAGCAACCTGCCAGCCGGAGATATCGGGCATGCCCAGATCGGTAAAGACGATGTCAAAGTGGTCTCTGTCGAACGCGCAAAGCCCCTCTCTGGCGTTTCGACAGATCTCCACCTCGCTTCCGGTGGAGCGCAGCATATCGCGGAGCGCCTCTCGAACTCCATCCTCGTCGTCGATGACGAGGATTTTCATTTTTACTTGCGACGGCAACGCCACCGGTGAAGCAGGCGCTGCCATTTCTTCCTCGCCCACCGGGAGCCGGATCCTGAAAGTGGAGCCATGACCTTCCTTGCTCTCCACAAGGATCTCTCCGCTGTGCCGGTGAATGATGCCGTAGGCCACGCTCATCCCAAGGCCGGTGCTCCTCGGCCCCTTGGTGGTGAAGAATGGATCGAAGATCCTGTGGCGGATTTCCTCGGACATCCCAAGCCCGGTGTCGCTGATCGTGACTTCGACCTCCGATGCGGAGACCACGCCCGTCCCGATGCCAAGGCGACCGCCGTTCGGCATGGCGTCCAGCGCGTTGAGCACGACATTGATCAGCACCTCCCGAAGCTCGGATGGGTTGCCGATAACCGGTGGGATTGTTCCCGCCTCTGCGTGCACATCGAAACGGATCCCTTTCGCCTGCGCGTCATCTTTCCAGCGGACCTCGGTGATCTTCACCACGTCGTCCACCAGCTCGTTCAGGTCCACGGCCTCCGGCTCCTCGTCGGAGTGCTGGCGCGTGAACCCCTGGATCCGTCGCACGGTCTCCGCGCCATCCAGCGCCGCGCGCTCGATCACCCGCAGCCAATTCTTCACCTGCGGATCCTCCACCTGGCGGATCAAGAGTTGGGTGCGCCCGAGGATGGCGGCCAGGATGTTGTTGAAGTCGTGAGCCACGCCGCCCGCCATCTGCCCCAGCGCCGTGAGCTTCTCCGCCTGAATCAGCTGGCCTTGGGTCCGCTGAAGCTCCTCGTACGAGCGTTTCACCTCGACGAACAGTTGCGCATTCTGCACGGCGACCCCGATCATGTTGCCGATCGCGGTCAAGAGCTCGAGCTCTCGCGGCTTGAACGGAATCGACCGGCGCGTCGCCACGTTCATGATTCCCAGGACTTTTGCATTCGCCTTCAACGGAACGCAAGCGCACGCCTGAATCCCCTCTCTTGCTTCCATCTCCGTGAACTGCTCCCGGTCTGGGGGGTTCAAGGTCAGGGGGGCGCCGGTGGAGAGAACCTGGAGGCCCTCGGCTCCAAGGTGTCGCTGGCGTGACAGCCATTGAGCGTACGGCTCTGAGAGTCCGCGATGGGCTTTTAGCGTGACCTCATCCCCGTCCCCTTCCCTCAGCTTGATGGCGCCAAGCTCGCGTCCCATGATTTCAAGGACCCGGTCGAGCGTGATCTGTAAGAGTCGATCGAGCTCGAGCGACTGGCTGGTCGCTTCCGCGATGGAGTTCAGAGCCGCCTCCGCCTCTGCGCGTTGCCGCGTCTCCTCGTAGAGTCGCGCATTCTGGATCGCGATCGCCGCCTGGTCCGCGAAGCTGAACAGGGTCTCCACCTCTCCCGGCGAAAAGACCTTCGGGGTCTTCTGCAGCAAAAAGAGCACGCCGAGCACGCTGTCTCCGACACGGGTGGGGACCCCGATGTAGGATCGGAACCCATGACTCAAGAATGCGTCTCTGTGCTCCGGGAGCAGCTGGTCATCGGTCGAGATGTCGCTGATCGCGAGGGGGCAGTTTTCCCTCACGATCTTTCCTGAAAGGGTTTCTCCGATGAGCACACCTTCCGTGGCCTCCCCTGGCTCGTACCCATAGTAGCTGCCATAGACCAGCTCTTGCCCTTCCACCACCCTGATGCCAGCGGCGTCCGCGTCCAGAAATTTGACCGCCTCTTTGACTATCCAGGAGAGGAGACGGCTGGGTTCGGTCAGGGCCGCGATCCGTTTCGTAATCTCGACCAGAGAGGTGAGTCGACTCGCCTTGTCCGTAATGGTCTGGTGAAGTCTGATGTTATCAATCGCGACAGCCAGTTGGGAGCTCACGCCCATCAGGAGATCTTGGTGCGCACGGGTCAAGCCGGGTTCACGTCGACGCCCCACGACCAAGACACCGACGAGGCGGTCTCGGACATTCAATGGGATGCCGATCAGCGAACGGATCTGCTCGGTCTGAGCCGTCCCGCCCTCTGCGCGATGGCCGTCAGCGACGTCGATCAGGATGGGCTCGCCGGTCGCAGCGACCTGGCCATGGAGGTGCGCGCCAGACTTGGCGACGGGGTACCGCTCAAGCACGCCTGGTAAGAGGTGTTTCCACGCCACCGGCGTCAGCGCGCTGGTCGGCTCGGACTGGAAGACCGCTCCGAAGTCAGCCTCGACGACCTCCAACACTTTCTCGAGCGCCACATGGAGCACCCCACTGGCTTGCAGTGGGGTGGCGAGAGCGCTTGAGATGGCGTTGAACGCCGCCAAGCCGCGATTGGACTCTTCCCGCTCCTGGATGAGGTCCCAGACGAAGCGAACACTGAGTGCGCCGATCAGCTCCACGGCCGCGGGCTTCCTTGCCACGAGGCGCTCGAGCACGCGCGGATTGCCGGTCACCTCGATCACGATTTCCGCATTGTGCTCGTAGATGCCTGTGTCGTCGTGAATGACCGGGATCCCCAGCACGCCCGCGCGAATCACTCCCGGGGCATCGGGTCGCGGATCCGCGACCACGACCACCTCGATCCCCGGGCGTTTCGCCAGGAGATCGAGCATGGCGGCTCCCCCTTGGCCTGCGCCGACGATTCCGACTCGCATTTGAGCTCCCCGCCCTCCGACTCGCGGCTGGCAATACAGGCAACGAACTGCACAATCCGAAACAAACCGGCCGGAATCGGCAGACAACCGCGACGTTCGCCTTCCGGCCCTAACCACATTTTTCGGCAAATACGGAAGTGTTAGTGAGGCCTTTGACAGAGATGGCAGCCGGTGGCAGCGATCGAGCAAGGCTGGATTCGCGTTGGCTGACGCTCTCACTGGGGGCGCGGGAACGCCGGGAGAAGCGGGTGAAGATTGAAAACGTTACGACTCGACGTGGGCGAGTTGAATCAGGCAGGGCGTGGCCCGCCAGTAGCCTTTCCGCTGGGCGATGAGGTCGAGGTGAGGCGATCCCCAATCTTCGATGATGGGAGAGCCGAGGTCCCATCGAAGCCGACGATCGACCCCTTTCAGATATCCTTTGCAGAGATCGCAGGCTTCGATGAGATACCCTTCTTCTCCGCCTTCGGCCGCCAGTCGCACCAGGCTCTTCGGGTCGCGGTTGTCGCAATATGGGCAGCGCAACCTGCCGAGCGTCCACACCCCGCTACAGAGGTGGCAGACCAGCCGGCGCTTTCCGTCATCACCAAACTCAATGAATGCAGGGAATGCTCCACAGAATGGGCAGTGTCCCTGGTCCCAGAATTCGGAGCCGAAGTGAGGGCGCGCCTCAAGGAAGTATTCCTCAAGCAGAGGACGCAAACTCCCGTACGTGACAAACGCCAAGAGATCTGTGGGACACGGGAGCGCGCTCGGCATTGCCCCGCGATCGGGGTTCCTCAGCCCCCGGAGCAGCGTGGAGACTGAGACGGGGTCCGTCGTCAACGCGAGCGCGAGCCGCTCGACTGCTTGAGCTTCCGCCTCTCCCAATCCGGCAACGAGCTCCAGCACAGAAACGAGCTGGTCTTCGATTTCGCTCAGGGGAATCTCCAGCGGGGCATCAACGATCAGCGGCTGAGATCGCTCCCAGCGCGCCCGGCACTCCGCTGACGACCATCGGAGCGGCATGAGGCGGGATTCAGGCCAGCGGACCCAGGCCTCGAGCAGTCCCTCATAGATCGACAACGAATCGCGCATTGCCGCTCGGCGACCCAGGAGCATCGCCCATTCCGACTGAAGGGGCTCGTAGCGGGACATGGTCAGGTGAGCTGGTCGAGGGCGTTGCCGCTGTAGAGGTTCAGGCTGCCGGGCCGCACGTAGCCGACCACCGTGATGCCGAGCTGCTCAGCCAGGCTCACGGCCATCTCCGTGGGGGACGTCCGCGAGGCCACCAATGGCACCTCCATCCGAGCCGCCTTCAGCAGCATCTCCGAAGAGATCCTGCCGGTGGAGAGCAGAATTCGGTCAAACGTCGGGATGCCCTTGAGCAACGCCTCGCCTTTGACCTTGTCCACCGCGTTGTGGCGCCCGACGTCCTCCGCCACAATCAGGAGCCGATCCCCATCGCTGAGCGCCGCGCCATGGATCCCGCGCGAGGCCTGATAGTTGACCGCCTCCACGAACAGCTCTTTCATCAGTTGAAAGAGCTGTTCGGCCCGGACCCTGAGGGAGGACTGGATCTTTGGAAAGAGTCGGGGGTCGATCCGAAATGTGATCCCTCCCCCGCACCCGGAGGTGAGAATGCGCTCAGAGGGAAGTTCCACCTCGCGCGTGAGTGTCACATCCGCCCTTCCGTCCACGTCCGACACCTGGATCTGCGCGATGTCGTCAAGAGACGCGATGACTTTCTCGAGCCAGAGATACCCGACAACCAGGCAGTCGAGTTTGAATGGCGAGCAGAGCAGCGTGACGAATTTCTGGCCGTTCACGTAGATTACGAGTGGCTGCTCGCGCACCACCTCGCCCTTGACCTCTTCCAGACGCCTTTCCTTGAGCTGGAGAAATGTTCTCATGGTCTTAATGGTGCGGCTGGGCCCCAAAATAATCAAGGGGCTCCCTCAGGAACCCCTTGACGGCATCGGCCCCGACCAAGAACCCTCAGGTCTGGATCGACATCAGGATGACGTAACGGAGGAAAAACCCTCCGACCAGCACCAGTACGGCGGAAAGGAGGGCAGCCGACTTGGCGCGGGGCCCTATAAAGTCAAGCGCCAACGGGACGAGAAGGCCGGCGATCACAAGCCCACCCCAGAAGGCCGGGGCAAACGCCCCGGTGGTGATCGGGGCTGCCGCGGACCCGAGCAGCCCGAGGAACAGGACGAGGATGACGAGCTCGATGATCATCGAGTAACGGTCAGCTCGCTTGACCTTCCCCCACCCCTCCCCGGCGGCCTCACCACTCACAAACAACAACAGGGAGACCGCAGCCATTCCCGTGGAGGCGCCTGAGGCGAGGAACAGAGCGCCCATGAGCCGCGCCTCACTCCAGAACGGCTGGGCCGTGACGCTCAGGAGCACACCGGTGTAACTGGCGAGGAAGAACCCGAAAATGATCCCGACCAGGCTCACTCGCCTGCGGAGGGAGATCATCGGTTCCGATTGGGAAAAAGCAAGGACCGAGGAGACAAACGAGAAGAGCCCGAACACGCCCAGCATCCACGCCCCGATCGACATAGGGTCCCAGAACTTGAACACCATGAGCATGTTGAGGAACCGCGTGGGAACGCCAAGGTCTGCAATCAGAAGCAGCCCGCAGATTATGACGAGCGGGAGGGACAAAAGATATCCCCACCTGACAACCTGCCGATCTTTCGCCCCTCCGAAATTGTCTGCGATCGCGGCGGTAAAGTACGACCCTCCTGCAATCCCGCCCAAAAAGAAGTAGAGGACGATCATCATTCCCCAGTCCGGGGTCTTAAACATCGCCATCCCCTCCTTTGTCCTGGCCGCGCTCGCGAAATGCCAGCAGAGCCCCGACCCCGACCAGAAGAGCCGAGCCGACCGAGAGCAGCGAGTCCGCAAAGACGTTCCGCTGGGGGAGCTTCGGCTTGTCTGGCAGATTGTACGTGGCCGGCTTGTCAAGGAGCAGGAAGAACGCGTTCAGCCCGCCCAGAAAGTCATTCGGATCAGCGCCGTACAAGCTGGCGTCCTTCAACCCCATCTCTTTGAGCTTTGCCACCCGCTTCTGGGCTTTGGCGACGAGCTCTTCTCTGAAGCCGAACTGGATCGACTCAGTCGGACAGGCTTTAGCGCAGGCGGGCCCGAGCCCGTTGTGGATCCTGTCGTTGCAGAAGGTGCACTTGTTGGCCCGGCCGGTGTCATGGTTGAAGGCCACCACTCCGAACGGGCACGAGCTGACGCAATAGCGACAGCCGTTACAGGTGTCCTGGTTGATGTTCACCGTCCCGTACTCGGTCCGGTAGATCGCGCCGGTCGGGCAGGCATCGAGGCAGCCGGCCTGAGCGCAGTGTTTACAAACATCGGACATCAAATGCCACTGGAGCCCGCCGTCCGCCTGAGGCTTCTCCACGAAGCGCACCAAACGGTAGGTTTTGTCCGTAAAGTGCGCATGATTCTGGTACGTCCCGGTCCACTCCGGCTGCTCAGCCGGAAGCTCGTTCCACTGCTTGCACGCCACCTGGCAGGCCCGACAGCCGATGCAGAGTGACGTGTCCGTGAACATCGCCAGCGTGCGGGCCATGGCTACACCACCCCCTTCTTCACGTTGCAGAGGAACGCCTTCGTCTCTTGGATATAGACCGTCGGGTCCCCTACAGTGGCTGACAAGTCATTGGTGACGTCCCCTTTGGCAATCCCGTTGTATCCCCAGTGCCAGGGGACGCCGATCTGATGAGTCTTCTTGCCGTTGATGATGAACGGCTTGAGCCGATTGGTCACCATGGCCTTCGCGTGGATCTTCCCCCGCGGGGTCATCACGGTGACCGTCTCGCCGTTGTTGATCCCGAGCTCCCCTGCCAGCTCGTGGCTGATCTCGGCAAAGTGGGACTCGAACAGCTCCGCGAGCATCGGCAGGTACCGTGACATGACGCCGGAGAGGTGGTGCTCCGTCAGCCGATACGTCGTGATGACGTAGGGGTAGTCGGGCGATCCCACCGCCGCAAGCTCATTCTTTCCGTCGGCCACCTGCCAGATCTTCGCGACAGGGTTATTCTGCTGCTTTGAGAGGAGGTTTTTCACCGGCGACTCGATCGGCTCGTAGTGCTCCGGGAACGGCCCATCGGCGAGCGGACCGAAGAACGCCCCCTTGCCGTCTGTCCGCATGATGTACGCATTGTCGCCGCCCTTGGCGTCGGGGGCCAGAAATGCGTTGAAGTCCGGCACGTCCAGCCCGACCCACTTGCCCTTCTTCTCTGGCGTGGCCCCGTCGGCGTTCGGGTCCCACCAGATGAGTTTCTTTTTCTCGCTATACGGCTTGCCGTTGACATCAGAGGCGGCGCGGTTGTACAGGATGCGGCGGTTGGCCGGCCACGCAAACCCCCAGCCGTGCGCCAAGTAGTCCTTGTCGTCAGCGGGCTTGCGCTGGTTGGCCTTGTTCACGAGCTTCCCGTCCGCCCCTTCGACCAACACCCCGGTGTAGATCCAGCACCCTCCCGCGGTCTTGCCATCGTCCGTCATATGAACAAAGGTGTTGAGCGGCTGGTCTTTCTTGTACACCACCTTGCCGTCCTTGTCCTTGATTTCTTCCGTGGCGTAGCCGTTGACTTCCTTCAGCACCAGCTCCATGTTGGGCTCTTTGGGATCGTCACCGTACTCGAAGCTCGCCGAAAGGAACCCCTTGTCTCGAGATTTCTTGGAGCCGGCGTAGAGCTTCTGAAGCCGCTTGGCAAGGCTCGTGACAAACTCCGCGTCGGAGGTCACATCGCCGGGCGGGTTGACGGCTTTCTCATGCCACTGAATCAGCCTCATGGTGTTCGTGAGAGAGCCGTCCTTCTCAGCGGCCGGCGCCGCTGGAAGGAAGAAGACCTCGGTCTTGGTGTTCTTCGTGTCCGCGGCCTCGCGGTGCGGCGGTGAGGCGGGCGCTTTCCAGAACTCTGAAGTCTCGGTGAGGAAGATGTCCTTCACGACCAGCCAGTCGAGCTTGGCGAGAGCCGCGCGGGCCAGCTTCGCGTTGGGGCCACCCACAGCCGGGTTCTGGCCGACCGCGAAGAACCCCTTGATCTTCCCCTTGTACATGTCCGCGAAGATGTGCTGGTGGCTGTACCCATCTGCAGTGGCCCGCTTCGGCAGCCAGTCATAGCCGAAGTCATTTTCCTTGGTAGCTGCGTCGCCGTACCAGGCCTTCAGCAGGCTGATAAAGAACTTCGGGCGGTTCACCCAGAAGCTGGTCTTCGGTGTCTCCTTTTCCAAGTAAGTCTTCAGGTCCGGATGCGCGTCTCGCAGCGGCATTGGCAGATAGCCGGGCAAGTCCTGATAGAGCACCGCCAGGTCCGTGGCTCCCTGCACGTTGGCGTGGCCACGCAGGGCGACAACACCTCCGCCGGGGCGCCCCACGTTCCCAAGGAGAAGCTGGAGCATGCAGAGCGCCCGGATGTTCTGAACGCCGTTGGTGTGCTGAGTCAGGTTGAGGGCATAGGTGACCGATCCGGTCTTGTCCGGCCCCGATGTGCCGCAGAAGAGCTTGGCGGCCTCGATGAACTTCTCCTTGGGTATGCCGCAGACACGCTCCACCATCTCGGGGGTGTAGCGGCTGTAATGGCGGCGCAAGAGCTGGAAGACAGAGTTGGGGTCTTTCAGGGTGGGATCCCGCTTGGCGTTCCCTTCGCCGTCAAGCTGATACTTCCAGCTGCTCCGGTTGTAGGTCTGAGCGACGTGAGGGTCCGGTCCACCCTTGCCGGTCTGCTCCAGCCCCGTGAAGACACCGCCGAGGTCGGTGGGGGTCTTGAACGCCGGATCGATCAGGAACGAGGCGTTGGTGTGTGTCACGACGTAGTCGCGGAAGTAGAGGTTGTTCCGGATCGCGTAGCTGATCAGCCCGCCGAAGAACGCGATGTTCGTCCCGGAGCGGATCGGCACGTGGAGGTCGGCCACTGCGCTGGTGCGCGTGAACCGCGGGTCCACGTGGATGAACTTCGCCCCGCGCTCCTTGGCCTTCATCACCCACTGGAAGCCCACCGGGTGATTCTCAGCCATATTGCTGGTCGCCATGATGACATCCGAATTCTGGATGTCGATCAGGTTCGTCGTCATCGCCCCTCTGCCGAATGTGGTTCCCAAAGCTGGGACCGTGGCAGAGTGTCAGACTCGGGCCTGGTGTTCGAGGTAGACCACCCCCAGGGTCCGCATGAGCTTGGTGAGGACATAGCACTCTTCGTTGTCGATGCACGCGGATCCCAGGTTGGCGATCCCGTCGACCCGATTCACAATGACGTCTTTCCCTTCTTTGTTCTTCTCGACCTCGACAAACGTCGTGTCTCGCGTTGCCTTCACACGCTTGGCGATCTCGTCGTACATCCACTCCAGCGGCTTCTCTTCCCATTTGTCAGACCCTGGGGCGCGGTACAGCGCCTTCGTGGGCCTGAGCGGGTTATTGGAAAGCTCGATGGTCGCCGCGCCCTTCGGGCAGAGCCTGCCCAGTGTGTGGGGCGTGTCCGGATGCCCCTCGATGTCGATAATCTTGTTGTCCTTGGCATAGACGAGTTGGATGCAGCCCACCGCGCAGTAGGGACAGACACTGGGGAAGACCTTCGTCTCCTTGATCTTCAGGCCGACTGCGGCGGCTTCAACTGGAGCGAGGTTCAGTCCTCGAGTGCCAACCGCGACCCCTGCGGCGGCACCCGATAACGTCAGGAAGTTGCGTCTCGAGAGATCCATAGAGACACTCCTTTCCGCTTATGGGTTGGAAGAGTGTACAAGCCTTCGTTGGGAATGGGACGGATGCTGCCCCAGCCCTTCTACCCCTTGCATCTTCCACCGAGCCATTGCCGTGGCTCAGCGCTAGAATTCAGGGCTGGTCAGCTCGTCCCAGGCGCGGCGAACCACGATGACCCTCTCGGGACGGTCTATCGCGGGTTCCACCCTGATGATATCGCCGGGATTCAGGAGGTCGAGATCGCCGCGTGTCCCGTCATCAGCCACCACAACTGCTTCTCCGTGGCAGGTGAGGTCGCTGCACTGGCCTTCCTGCTGTTTGACCCGCAGACGACCGTTTTCTTTATCTATCGCCACGACGGTGAGGCGACTCTGCTGGAGCCAGTCCGTTAAGCTTTGTACCATCGCTGAGTCCCCCTTTCTTGGAGCGTGAGGAGAACCTGGTCGGTACCGACTTACCGATAATCTTGTGAATCTTTTCCCGTACTTTGCCCTCTGCCAGCAAGAATGTACTCAGCCTGAAAAGGGGTGTCAAGGCAAAATTTCTCGGCCCGCGCACCCCATCAAGGGGAACCGATCCCGGCGTGGGCTACTCCTCCTAATCGACCGATCGGTCAAATTTGGTGTATGCGGCAAGACGGGCGTCCAGTAATGCCCCGGCCTCGTCGAAGCGGCCTTCGCGGAGTAAGCCGACGATTTTCTGCCGAAGCGGGAGATCAACCAAGGTCCCACCGACCACAGGGTCGTAGAGCCTCCCCAGCTCGAGCAGGATGCGATCGACCCGAGTGACGTCCGAAAGGTTATTCCGAGCCTCCCGGAAAAGGTTTACCGCATGATCATCGCGTCTTCTGAACCTCAGGCCGGCTCGGTTGGAACGTGGGTCGCGATTCAGCTCTTCACTCATAGCGTTCAGCGAGAATCCGCCAACCCTCTGACGGTCACGCGCGTTCCAGGTCCTCTCGGATAGAGAACCCGGAGGAGCACGAGCCCATGCGCGGGCGCCGTGGGACCGGCGAGGGTGCGGTCTTTGTTTAGCAGGAGCTCACCAATCCATTCGGGGGCGCGGCGGCCTTTCCCGATCTCCACCACGCTTCCGACAATGTTTCTCACCATGTGATGGAGAAAGCTATCAGCCGAAAAGAAGAGGCCAACAAACTGTCGTCGACTTCTGAGGTGAAGCGAGTGGATTCGACAGATCGGGCTTCGCCCTCGGCCGGGAGCGGCGCAGAATGCCGAGAAGTCGTGCTGGCCCCTGAGGAACGAGAGAGCCCGTGCCATTTGGCCGCGATCGAGCGGCTGGTTGACGTGCCAGCTCACGTGTCGAAAGAGGGGCGAACCTGTGGCATTGTTGTCGATCAAATAGAAGTAGCGCTTCGCCCTGGCCCATCGTCTCGCATCAAAGCCCTCCGCCGCCTCCTCCACCGTTGGAACACGTACGGTCGGGGGAAGAAGGCTGTTCAAGCCGGCGCGGATTGAGCGCAGAGGAAGAGCGCTGGCTGTCGTCACGCTAGCGACCTGCCCGAGCGCGTGGACACCGGCATCGGTTCGGCTCGCTCCTATCACTCTGACTGGCTCTTGAAGAACGCGCGTGAGGGATTCGGTGAGAACGCCTTGAACCGTGAGCTGATTCGACTGGCGCTGCCAGCCGCTGAACTCCCTGCCGTCGTACTGGATGACAAGCCGAAGGGTTCGCATTGTTACAGCACGGGCGCCCGGGCTTAAATCGAAGGGGGCACATCCCCCTCCGAGCCGTCCCCTGAGCTTGCGCGGGCAAAGCCCGCGCTCGGAATAGCAACGGTCGCCCGCCCGTGCTCGCGTGCAGTCAAGCCCTTGTGCCTGCGGCTCGGCTTCGCCGCACTCGCGCGCACACAGGGTGGTGTCACCTTCTTGTGGTGCGGGGGCGTCCTTGGCGCCAAGATCCGGGGACCGTCACCATCCAGAGAATCGCCACCAAGGCGAGTAAGAGGAGCTTCACAGTGGCCTGCCAGCTGAACTGGGTTTTGAGCTGAATCGGCGAGGTCGACTTCTGGAACTCCTCGCGGGCCTGATCTTTTGGCTCGTAGTGCGTGGAGCTGTAGCCCTGAAGCTTCGCCACGAAATCCGAGACCCACGGGACGGCGATGTAGGAAACGACCATCACCGTGAGGATCACATAGAGGTAAAACCACCCCCCACGATCCAACCAGTGCTTGAACCGGCGGTGGTGGCGGCGACTCCTCATGGGCGCGGTTCTTTCTGGATGAGCTGCTCAGCGATCTGGATCGCGTTGGTCGCAGCCCCTTTCCGAAGCTGGTCCCCGACGATCCAGAAGAGAAGGCCATGGTCGAGCGAGAGGTCTTCACGGATCCGTCCCACAAAGCAATCATCCTGTCCCTCGGCGAGGATCGGCATCGGATAGCGGTTCGCTCGAGGGTCGTCCCAGAGTCGGAGACCGGGGAAACCCTGGAAGAGCTCACGGGCCTTCGACGCGCTGACCTTTCGCTCGGTCTCGACGCGAACAGCAACGGAATGCGCGGTGAAGACCGGAACCCGAACCGTGGTCGGCGCAACCTGAATGGTCGGATCACCAAGGATCTTTCTCGTTTCATTCACGAGCTTCATCTCTTCTTTGGTGTACCCATTGTCAAGAAACGCGTCGATGTGAGGAAGGAGGTTGAAGGCGATCCGGTGAGGGAACACTCGGACTTCCATAGGCTCGCCTTTGGACCACGCCAACGTCTGACGGCGCAGCTCCTCAACCGCTTGGGCCCCGGCCCCTGAGACCGCCTGGTAGCTCGTCGCGACCACGCGCAGGATCCTGGCGTAGTTCTGGATCGGCTTCAGTCCCATGACCATCACGATCGTGGTGCAGTTCGGGTTCGCGATGATGCCACGATGCTGTCTGAGGTCGTGTGGGTTGATCTCCGGAACGACGAGCGGAACCTGTGGGTCCATGCGAAACGCGCTCGAGTTGTCGATGACGATCGCGCCGGCTCTCGCCGCCTTGGGAGCCCATTCTAGGCTTCGCGCCGCTCCTGCCGAGAAGAACGCGATCTCGACGCCTTGAAAGGTCTCTTCGCTGAGCGGCTCCACCCGGAGCGACTCGCCGGAAAAGGCGACCGATTTGCCGATCGAGCGCTCCGAAGCCACGCAGCGAAGCGCCTTGATCGGGAACTTCCGCTCTTCCAACAGCTTGAGCAAGGTCTGCCCCACCGCTCCGGTAGCGCCGACGATGGCGACGCGATAGTAGCTCATTGCTGGAAGAGCACGTCAAGCTCTCTTACGATCAGGTCCCCCATCTGCCTTCCTCGGAGGGGGGCACGCCCCCCTTCCGACCCTCCCCCAGGGTTGCGCGGGGCTCGCGTTCGCTCGCCCGTGCCATTGAGTTGCTCGCCTCGCCTCCGGCCGCAGCTCGCCCAACCACGCCCGCGCTCGAACGCGACAACGCATCCCAACGAGCCGATGCCAAAACAACGCTGGAACTCATTACGTCAACTCAGATACGTAATAGGCTCATTGCTGGAAGAGCACGTCAAGCTCTCTTGCGATCAGGTCCCCCATCTGACTGGTTCCCACGAGGGTGGTGCCTTCCCGATAGAGATCCTTTGTGCGGTATCCTTTCTCCAACACTCTGACGACCGCGTGCTCCAGCCGCTCCGCCGCATCCGGCATGCGAAAAGAATGGCGGAGCATCATCGCGCCGGAAAGAATCGCCGCGATCGGATTCGCGATCCCCTCTCCAGCAATGTCAGGCGCGGTGCCATGCACCGGTTCATACAATGCGGTCGCACCTCCCAGGCTTGCCGACGGGAGCATCCCCATGGAGCCCGTCAGGACCGCTGCCTCATCGGAGAGAATGTCCCCGAACGTGTTTTCGGTGACGATCACGTCGAAGTCCCGGGGACGCGTGACCAGCTGCATGGCCGCGTTGTCCACGAGCAGATGCTGAAGCGCGACGTCCGGATACCCCTTCCACACTTCCGTGATCACTTGACGCCAGAGCTGAGAGGTCACGAGCACGTTCTGCTTGTCGACAGAGGTCAGCCGTTTCTGCCGCTGACGCGCCACTTGAAAGGCCACGTGCGCCACGCGCTCGATCTCCTCAGTAGTGTAGCTCATCGTGTCCACCGCGCGCATCCCGGTTGCGGTCGGCTCGATTTTTTTTGGCTCGCCAAAATAGAGCCCCCCAGTCAGTTCTCTCACTACCAGGATGTCGGTGCCCTCGACCACGGATCGCTTGAGCGGCGAGGCGTCCACCAGCATGGGGAAACATTTGGCGGGGCGGAGGTTCGCATAGACATCAAGCGCCTTCCGAAGGCCCAAAAGGCCGCGCTCCGGTCGTTTGTCATTCGGCGCGTTGTCCCACTTCGGGCCGCCCACGGCGCCGAAGAGCACGGCGTGGCTCTTCTGGCACAGCTTGAGCGTGGAATCCGGGAGTGGACTGCCGGTTCCGTCGATGGCAGCGCCCCCGACCAAGCCGTTCTCAAATTCAAACCCCACGCCCGCTTTCTTTGCAACCACCTTGAGCACCTTGACGGCCTCGCTGATGACCTCAGGGCCGATCCCGTCACCACCCAGCACCGCGATCTTATAGGTTGCCATCGGTCAGGACACCTTCAGGCCTTTCCTTTTGGCGACGTGTTTCGTCAGGCCGCCGGCTGCCATGATCAACCTCGGAGGGGGGCATGCCCCCCTTCCGAACTTCCCCCCCAGAAAGCTT
>DATEAO010000219.1:0-3609 GCA_035288345.1 Candidatus Methylomirabilota bacterium
ATCGATTGTAGGGATGAGCAGGTAATTATCTATACTGGATTACTAACAGCACCCCACTTTCTAAAATTGAAAATAGTTATTACACAGCCTGGTACACCAGCATCCAGTAGACTATTGTGATCTAGAACGGATAGGGTCCACTCCTTAGAACTGTCGGCATATCTTCCTCTCTATCAGTACCGCATAACGTTTTCCCTGTCCGGCTCTGGCCGAGGATCCTGCCGCCCCAACCCCGACGTTCGGTCGCGGGCATGGCTATACCGCGACTTTATTATAGCCATCGAACTGAATAATCACAGACTGGAAGCTGATGTTACTGAGAGGTGTGGGTTGTTTGGCGTTACTTGCAATGAAGCTGTCTCAGAGATCGCGGTTTCCCACTTGCGTCCCCTCGCCCTTGAGGGGAGAGGGACAGGGAGAGGGTGTTATTAGGGCTTTCATTCCCCCTCTCCCCAGCCCTCCCCCGCGAGGGGGGGAGGGGGTATAGTCGGGACTTTCTTCTACCCGCCGCGCAATGGTGGAGGGGGTATAGTCGAGACTTTCTACTACCCGCCGCGCAATGGGGGAGGGGGAAGAGGGTGGATCAGGTCGGTTTCTTTCTCTCCGCCGACAGGCGTGATTCCCACAGTGTGGTCTTTTGCATCAGGCGGTCGATGGTCATCAGTTCCCATTGTTTCAGGAGTGCGGCGTAGCCAAGTCACCCCGCAATTGGTTGTTACGCGCTTTACTGTGCGCTGATGACCGGCCTGAGTTCATAGACACGTCCGTACTGCGCTGCGGCTTTCAAATTTCCCGCCTTCAAGGCTTCCCTCACATCATCCAGCTTATAGGCATCTTCCAGGCTGATGGTTGGAGACCAGCCGTGTTCGGACTCAGTAACCTCCACGATTAGTTCGGCCACATATTGCCCTTCATGAATAAATTTGATTTTTCGACGCGCGCTCATGACTTTAACCTCTTGCGATACGTTCGATCCCATCTCTTAGGATCCGGACGGTAGGCGGTGACCAAAACTACGGGCTCATCATAGCCCTTCGGGATACCCCAGACCACATGCACAGGTTTCCCATTGAAATCTTGTTGCAAGAACAGGGCGCAAGGACCTTTTGCGAAATCGGGATATTCCTCAATGAGAACGCTTTCCTCGGCGCCGCCAACAACTTCTCTTGCGGTGAGTCCATCATCAGCCAATTCGTCATATCCATGTTCAGAGATGCGAACCTTCCGCTCTGATACAAGCCGCCGAACTTTGTCTTGAAAGGTTTCCAATCCCCACCTCAAATCTTGATGACCGGAGACGTGTAACCAGGGTATATCGGACACGTTGTTCGACAAGATACTATTGGACTGAAAGTGGGCATCCGTGAACCTCCTTATTTTTCGTTGCGGTACCTTGAGGTCTGAGTATAGGCAGCCGATATCCAAGGTGTCCAGGTTGGCTTATCCGGCATTATCGTCTCTTTGCTTTGCGTCTTGGCGAGAGTTCTTTAATGTTGGGGTTCGTTTCACTCACCACCAACCTACTTGCTGATCGCATCTTCCTACTGCGTTCCCTCGCCCTGGAGGGGAGAGGGACAGGGAGAGGGTGTTAACAGGGCTTTCATTCCCCCTCTCCCCAGCCCTCCCCCGCGAGGGGGGAGGGGGTATAGTCGGGACTTTCTACTACCCGCCGCGCAATGGTGGAGGGGGTAGAGGGTGGATCAGACCGGTTTCTTTCTCTCCGCCGTCAGGCGTGATTCCCACAGCGAGGTCTTTTGCATCAGGCGGTCGATGTCGATGGTCAGCAGTTCTCGTTGCTTCAGGAGTTGTCGGCCCGCGACCCAGACGTCCGTAACCTGATTGCGGGAGGCCGAGTAGATCACCTGCGAGATCGCGTCGTAAACCGGTCGGGTCTCCGGCGCGTCCAGATTGATCGCGACGATATCCGCGGCCTTGCCGGGCTCGAGTGAACCGGTGATATCATCGATCGCCAGCGCCTTCGCCCCGTTGATGGTCGCCATCCGCAGGACCTGCCGGGCGGAAAGCGCCTGCGGGTCCCCGGCCAGCCCTTTGCCCAGAAGTGCGGCGGTGCGCATCTCGCCCAACATGTCGAGATCGTTGTTGCTGGCGGCGCCGTCGGTGCCGAGCGCAACATTGACGCCCTGGTCGAGTAATTCCTGCACGGGGCAGAACCCGCTCGCAAGCTTCAGGTTCGATTCGGGGCAGTGGACCACATGCACACCCTGGGCCTTGAGCGGCGCGAATTCGCCGCGGTCGATCTGCGTCATGTGCACGGCGTTGAGGCGGGGGCCGAGGAGCCCCAGCCGTTCCAGCCGCTGCAAGGGGCGCACCCCGTGCTGTTCCAGGTGCTGCTCGATCTCGTTCCGTGTTTCATGCAGGTGCATGTGGATCGGGATGTCCAGTTCCTCGGCGAGTGTGGCGATCCTGCTGAGACTCTCGTCCCCTACGGTATACGGCGCGTGCGGCGCGAAGGCGGTGCGGATCAAGGGATAATGTTTGAAGCGGTCATGCACCGCGATGGCTTTTTCGAAATATTCGCCGGGGTTCGCGGCCCAGGGCGTGGGAAAATCGATGACGATGAGCCCCAGCAGGACGCGCACCCCCGTTTCGACGACGACTTCCGCCGTGATGTCCGGGTGAAAATACATATCGCTGAGGCAGGTCGTCCCGCTCCGGATCATCTCCGCAATGGCGAGTCGCGTCCCGTCCGCGGCGAATTCGGGGTTTACCCAGCGCTGTTCCGCCGGCCAGATGTGCTCATTCAGCCAGACCATGAGCGGCAGATCGTCCGCGATGCCGCGGAACAGGGTCATCGCGCTATGGGTATGGGCATTGATGAGTCCGGGGATCAGGACGTGATCGTCGAGATACTGGATGTCCGGGCAGGAGGAGAATTGCGCCAGGGCCTCCTCGGTGGGCAACAGGGTCTGGATGTTGCCCTCGCGGATGACGATCGTATGGTGTTCGAGGATGGAGTCGGCAGGCTCCACCGGCACGATCCAGCGCGCGCACAGCAGTGTGTCGGCGATCAAGTTTGCGCTCCTTATGGGACAGCGAAGACAAATGAATTATTCTGTATCAGCCCCGGCCATTCTAGAGCCTATCTCAAAATAAAACGAGGAATCACCCTTGATGTTCGAATCGGAAATCAACGCCGTTGCCTGGGAGGATGACAGGCTGGTTCTGCTCGATCAGCGGCTCCTGCCCGGCCGGGAAGCGCACGTGTATTGCGCGACGAGCGCCGAGACGGCGGAGGCAATCCGCTTGATGGTGGTGCGGGGTGCGCCCGCCATCGGGATTGCGGCGGCCTACGGGGTCGTCCTCGCCGCGCGCGAGGCCCGCCGGGAAAATCCTGACCACTGGCAGGCGGCAATCCGGCCGCGGATCTCCCAACTCGCGGTGGCCCGGCCCACGGCCGTGAATCTGGCCTGGGCCATCCGACGCATGGAGGTTTGTTGTGCGGGGATCACGGCGGGGGATCCGGAGCCGGTCCTGCTGCGCGAGGCCCGCGCCATCCATGAGGAAGACAGGCTTGCCAATCGGCGGATGGGGGAGTTTGGCGCGGAACTCATCAGCCCCGGATCCGCCGTGCTAACCCACTGCAACGCG
>DATEAO010000220.1:0-8323 GCA_035288345.1 Candidatus Methylomirabilota bacterium
CGCGGTTGTACGTGAGGATTGGCGACGACCGAGAACGCCGGGATGCGAAGCTTATCGCCACGGCACTAGGAACGAAGACTGTTCCACCGCCCGCAGGACGCACACCGATCCTGCCAGGCACGTGTGGTGGCGCCGCAGTGCGCGCACGTATAGGGCCACTCAAACGCAAGGCCGAGTCCGAGCGCTTTGCCGTACTCTTCACACGCTTGCCGGACCTGACCTCGCCGTTCATAGATCGCCCCGAGGTATGCGTGCACCTGCGGAAGGTGCGGAAACGGCACCTCGATCTTCCTAAACTGGTCCATCGCGTCGTCGAGCATCGAAAGCTCGAAGTGCACTCGTCCGAGGTGGAAGGCCAGCACCTGATCCTGGGGAGATCGGGCTAAAGCATCCTGATAGAGCTGAATCATCCGGCTCGGGCGCCCTTCAGTGCGATTGGCCTCCTCCAGCTTTCTCAGAATTGGCACAATCGGGACGAGTTCGGCGCCGCGCTCCCACGCGCGCACGGCATCTTTTTGTTCTCCCATCTGCGTGTATGCCTCTCCTAACGCCAGGTAGGCCGGAGCAAAGAGCTTGTCGGCGCGGAGCGCTTCTTTCAGGTGCCCGAGCGCTTCACGGGGGTCGCCGGCCTCCAACGCTTTTTTCCCTTCCGTGTAAGGCAACAGTGCCGGGCTCTCCTCCGACCGGCTGCTGTCCCGGTCTATTCGCGTCGACGACGAGCCCCCGGCGGAATCGGGAACTGCCGAACCCGCCTTTCGCCCATGAAGGGCGTGCAGGGTGTCCCGGAGGAGCATGACCAGCACGGTTCCGAGGATCGAAATGAAGGAAACACCGAAGAGTAGCGTCCACAGGGGAGGCTCGATCTGCAAGCCAGGGGCGAGAACAACCGGAGCGACCGAGCGGTTCAGAGAGGCAAGGTAGGCGACCAGCGAACCGAAGAGAACGACAAGGAGAATTCCAAAACGGATCGACATCCGCCTGTCCTACCCGGCGGTCATTCGCTCTTCCTCCTCGGCGGCCCGCTGGCAGGTGATGCAGTATCGAGCAAAGGGGAGCGCCTCCAGGCGCTTGTCGGAGATCGCTTCACCGCACCGCTCGCAGGAACCGAACGATCCCTCCTCGATCTTTTGCAGGGCAGCGGTGACTTCCTTCAAGATGCGACGGTCACCGTTTCCGAGCTCGAAGAGAAACTCCCTGTTGTACGCGGTCGACGCCTGGTCGCCGAGATCCTTGATGGAATCGTCTTCTTGTCCTTTGCCGTAGAGGGCGGTTCGCCCCACTTCTTCAAAGAGCTGCCGCTGTTTTTCAAGGAGTTTTTTTCTGTAATGGGCCACCCGGTCCTTTTTCATAACATCTCCCATCGGAGTATTCGGACCTGTAAGATCGAAACAATACCCTACCACGCCCCCTAGGGGAAATCAACCCCCTCGGTGCGGCTCGAGCGCGAGCTCCGGCGCGTCCCCCCAGAGATGTTCCAGCGCATAGTGCGCCCGTGTCTCGCGCAAAAAGATATGCATGACGACATCGCCGTAATCCAAGAGCATCCATCCACTCTCCGGCGGGCCTTCGCGATGAAGTGGCGGGCGGCCTTCCGCGTCGAGGCGAGTTTCGATGGCCTCGGCGATCGTCGCCAGTTGGGTGGTAGAACTGCCCGAGCAGATTAGAAAGTAATCCGTGACATTTGAGATGCCTTGCAGGTTCAGGACGACGAGATCGGTGGCCTTCTTCTCCAGGGCGGCCAAGGCCCCCAGACGGGCTTTCTCTTCGGCGGTCAGCGGCATTCGGCACGCGAGCGATAGAGGCCGTGCAAGCGAATATAGGCCTCCACGGCCGGAGGCACCCTGAACCGAAGCGAGCGCCCCTCGCGAGCGCGACGGCGGAGGTCCGAAGCCGAGATGGGGAGCGACGTCGCACGCATCAGAAGGACGCAATCCTTTTGCATCGCCGCCGGCGGGCCCTCGTCAGGCACAACGCTCCACCGTCGGTTCCCCAGCAGCGCGAGCACTTTGAGAGCGGCGGGACTTTCCGGATCGAATGGACTCCCGTGCCGAGGGACGACGATGAACGTTGCAAGCTCGGCAAGACGCCCGGGGTCTCTCCACGACGGGAGTTCCAGAAACGTTTCCCCTCCGATCAGGAAGAACAGCGACGAGCCTCGGCCAAATTGCTTGGCGAATGTTCCGACCGTCTCGACCGAGTAGGAAATGCCTGGGCGCTCGATCTCAATCGATGAGACCTCGAAGGTTGGGTGGTCTGTGATCGCCGCTCGAACCATCGCGTCTCGGTCACTGGCAGGCGCGAGTTCGGTCTCGGGTTTGTGCGGTGGTCGCGCCGCCGGAACAAAAACGAACCGATCACACTGGAGACGCTCGCTGACTTCATCGGCAAGCAGGAGGTGGCCATAGTGAATCGGGTTAAACGCGCCCCCGAAGATCCCGATTCTCATGTGAGAACGTGAAGCGTGTGAATAACGAGCATCTCTCCCGGCGTCCGCGTTCTTTGTTCCGACTCTTCACGGTTCACGCTTCACTCCCTGATCTGGCCGTCGCCGTAGATCACAAATTTTGTCGTGGTCAATTCTTCAACCCCCACAGGGCCGCGCGCATGGAGCTTTGAAGTCGAAATCCCCATCTCAGCGCCCATTCCAAACTGGTTGCCGTCCGCGAGCCGCGTGGACGCATTGACAAAGACACAGGCCGCGTCCACGACCTCGGCGAACCGACGGGCACGATGGTAGCTCGATGTCACGATCGCCTCAGCCAATCCTGATCCGTACCGTTGAATGTGGGCGATCGCCTCATCGAACGACCCCACCACCTTGATTGAAAGGATCAAATCGAGATACTCGGTGTTCCAGTCGTCGTCCGTGGCTTCCCTGGCCTGAGGCACGAGCGCCCGGGTCGTCGGGCAGCCTCGAAGCTCAACGCCCGCCTCCGTGAGCCGCTGTGCCACAGCGGGAAGAAATGTGTGGGCGATCCCGCGGTGGACAAGGAGCGTCTCCATCGCATTGCAGACTCCAGGGCGTTGCACTTTCGCGTTCAGCGCGATCTCGCCGGCGACTCTGAGATCGGCGTCTTCGTCGACATAGACATGGCAGAGTCCTTTATCGTGCTTGAGAACCGGCACTGCGGCTTTGGCCGCGACCATCCGCACGAACTCCTCGCTTCCCCTGGGGATGATGAGGTCCACGTACCGGTCGAGACCCAGCAGTACCATCACCGCCTCGCGGTCAGGAGTGTCGATGAACTGAAGGGCTTCGGGGGGCGCCCCGGCTTTTTCCGCTCCCTTCGCCAAGACGTTTACGATGATGGCGTTACTCTCTATCGCCTCGCTCCCACCCCGAAGGATCACGGCGTTTCCGGACTTCAGGCAGAGCCCCGCGGCGTCTGCCGTCACATTGGGACGCGCCTCATAGATGACTCCGATCACGCCGATCGGGACCCGAACCTTTCCGATCTCCATTCCGTTGGGACGTCGCCACATCTTCACGACCTCGCCAACGGGATCGGGAAGCTGCGCGATCTGGCGAAGCCCCTGCGCCATTTCTTCGATTCGTCCTTCGGTGAGGGTCAGCCGGTCCAGAAACGCCCTTGAGGCAGCTTTCTCTCGCGCCTGCTCTAAATCGACCCGGTTCGCGTCCAGAATGGTTTTCGACTTCTCCTCCAAGCCTCGCGCCATCTGGAAGAGCGCCTCGTTTTTGACTTTCGTCGAACAGAGCGCCATCAAGCGAGCCGCTTCTTTCGCGGCCCGAGCCTTGGTCTCTACCAGTTCTCGCGTTCCCATGAGGCCCCTCCCGGTTACAGCACCACCAGGTTGTCCCGGTGGATCACTTCATCGAAGGATTTGTGCCCAAGAACCTGGGTGAGGACGGTCGTCTTCGCCCCGCAGATTTTTTGGAGGTCTTGGGCAGCGTAATTGGTCACGCCTCGCGCAAACTCCTTTCCTGCTGGATCCAACAGACCAACCACTTCTCCGGCATCGAACTCCCCCTCGACCCCGAGCAGACCTGAAGGGAGCAGGCTCTTCCCCCCCTCAGTCACTGCGCGACAGGCGCCGTGATCGACATGGAGGCGGCCTTGGGGGGGCGCGGCAAACGCGATCCAGCGTTTGCGCGCGGCGAGGCGATCGCCCTTTGGAAGAAAGTAGGTTCCCACAGGCTCGCCGCGGAGAATGCGACGAACAATTTGGGGCTCTCCGCCACCCGCAATGACCATGGGGATCCCGGATGTCACTGCTTTCTGCGCCGCCTGGAGCTTCGTTCCCATCCCTCCGACAGAGATCTGTTCTTCATCATCGTCCCAAACCAGCCGCCCAAGCTCAGGCGTGATCGTTTCCACCAGCTCAAGCCTCCGAGCACGTGGATCACGCCTCGGATCGCCGGTGTAGAGACCATCCACGTCAGTCAAGATCACCAAGAGGTCTGCGTCGATGAGATGCGCAACCAAAGCGGCGAGATTATCATTGTCGCCAACCTTGATCTCCTCCACCGCGACCGTGTCGTTTTCATTAATAATGGGGAGCACCCTGAAATGGAGCAGCGTCATGAGCGTGTTCCGCGCGTTCAGATAGCGAGCGCGATCGCTGATGTCTTCCTGGGTGAGCAACACCTGGGCGACCTGGAGAAGGTGCCGCGAGAAGGCCTGCTCGTAATGCCACATCAGCTGAGACTGACCTACGGCGGCGGCGGCCTGTTTCTCAGGGATCGAGCGAGGCCGCGAAGCCAAGCCGAGGCGCCCCATTCCGGCAGCGATCGCGCCAGACGACACCAAGGCGATTTCAACCCCTGACTGCCAAGTCGCTGCCAGCTCGTCAGCCAGACGCTGGATCTGGAGGGGATCAAGCCCCGCGCCGGCGGACGCAATCAAGCTGCTCCCCACCTTCACCACAAGCCGGCGCACGCGGTGGAACTGACGGGACGGGACAGGCGCGGTCAACTCGCGGCTTTCACCCATCGCTCTGAATTCAAGCGCTCAGCCAAAGCTCGGACGAGCGCTTGACACCCTTCACCGGTGGCAGCGGAGATCGGCACGCAGAAAAGGCCACGCTCATGGCAGACCGCCTCAACGCTCCTCAACCTCACCCTGGCCTCGGGGAGATCGATCTTGTTTGCCGCCACGATCTGCGGGCGGCCCGCCAACCCTTCAGAGTACGCGCGAAGCTCGTCTTGGATCGCCTCGTAGTCCGCTACTGGGTCCCGTCCGTTCGATGGGTCGAGGTCGATCAGATGGACCAGCAGCCGAGTCCGCTGGGTGTGCCGGAGAAAGCGGTGTCCAAGGCCTCTGCCTTTCGAGGCTCCGGGAACCAGTCCCGGAAGGTCTGCAATGACGAACGAGAGGTCCTCATCGACTCGAACAAGCCCGAGGTGCGGGGTGAGCGTGGTGAACGGGTAATCTGCAACCTGAGGTTTTGCCGCGGAGAGCCGAGAGACTAGCGTCGACTTCCCCGCGTTGGGGAATCCCAGCACCCCGACATCAGCCAGGAGATGAAGCTCAAGTCGAAGCCACCGCTCCTCTCCAGGCAGACCGGCCTCGATCTTTCGCGGCGCCCGATTCGTCGGCGTTGCGAATGCCGAATTGCCGCGTCCGCCTCGCCCTCCTTT
The DNA here is from genome assembly GCA_035288345.1 of Candidatus Methylomirabilota bacterium. GTDB lineage: Bacteria > Methylomirabilota > Methylomirabilia > Rokubacteriales > DATEAO01 > DATEAO01. The sequence goes on from DATEAO010000220.1 coordinate 5,600, forward strand.
TGCCAACAAGAGGCGCTGACCGGGTTCGATGAGATCCCCAATCAAGATCCCGGTGTCGCGCTCCCACACCACCGTGCCGACTGGGACTTTGAGAACGAGGTCGGGAGCCGTCGCGCCATGCTGGTTACTCCCTTTGCCGTGCTCGCCCCGCTTCGCGGCGTAGTGGCGCTGATAGTGATAGTCGACAAGTGTGGAAAGGCCAGGCGTGGCTTCTACCCAGATGCTTCCGCCATCTCCTCCATGTCCCCCGTCAGGGCCTCCACGGGGGACATACTTCTCTCGGCGAAAGCTCAGAACCCCGTGCCCCCCGTCTCCGGCCTTGACGAAAATGTCGATCTCGTCGAGAAACATCGCCGGCTCTGGAGGGACGAACAATCAGGCCAACGCGGCGGAGACACTGATATAGCGATGGTCTCTTCGCCGCTCGAAGCGGACGTAGCCGTTCACCTTTGCAAAGAGGGTGTGATCACGACCCACTCCCACATTGGCTCCAGGGCGAAACCGGGTTCCCCGCTGGCGCACCAGGATGCTCCCCGCGCTCACCTGTTGCCCTCCGAAGCGCTTCACTCCAAGCATTTTGGGCTGGCTGTCTCGCCCGTTTCGACTGCTTCCGACTCCCTTTTTATGGGCCATACCTATTTTGCCTCAATCTTTGTGATCCGGATTGCGGTGAAGGGTTGACGATGCCCTTTGTTCCGCTCATAGTTCTTCCGCCGCTTGAATTTGAAGACCGTGACTTTTCGCGCCCTGCCCTGCTGCACCACCTGCCCCATCACCCTCGCCCCGCTGACTTGCGCGCCTGCGGCCACCTGATCATTATTTCCTACCAGAAGAACATCCCGAAACTCCACGGCCTCGCCTTGAGCGCCCGGGAGCCGTTCCACTCGGATGACCTGCCCCTCCACCACTCGGTACTGCTTCCCTCCGGTACGGATCACGGCTTCCATTGGAATCCCCTCGAAAGAGATAAGAAAAATAGGGCCTTATCTCACCACACCCGCCGGAGAAAGTCAAGAACGCGCCGCAGCTCCGCGCGCTCGAGTTGGGGCGCTCACGCGTCAGGCGGGTTCCAGGTAGCGAGCAAGCTTTTGACGGAGAAAGAGCCGGGAGCGATGAACGCGTGACTTCACCGCAGGGAGTGAGATACCCAGCGTTTCCGCAATCTCGGGGTTGGACAATCCCTCCACGTCGTGGAAGAGAAACGCTGTCCGATAGTCTGGGGGGAGCGCCTCGACGGCCTCCTGGAGCTTTCCGCGTAGCTCGCTCTGGACCACCAACTCACCAGCCGACTCAGACCAGTCCTCGATCGGCTCCAGATGCCGCCCGTCCTCATCGAATTGCGGAAGCAGTGTGTCCCAGTCCTGCTCGACTTCCCGCTCTCTACGGCCTCGCAGCTTCTGGTACGCGGTATTCGCGGCGATCCGATAGAGCCAACTGCCGAACGCCGAGTCACCCCTGAACGAGTCAATCTTGCGCGCCGCAGTCCAGAGCGCATCTTGCGTGACTTCTTCGGCATCGTCGGGGCTTCGGGTGATCCGCATGGCCAAGCGATACACCTTGTCCCCGAACGCTTCGACCAACCGTTCCACGGCTCCATCCTCGCGCGCCCTCAGTCCGGCCACGAGGCTGTCGAACATTTCTCGCGAGCCTTTCTTGGCATCAGGTTCGGCCACGGACGTCACCATCGTCTCCGCTCCTCGTCACGCAGGCACCGCTGCCGGACTTCGATAGAGATCGAGGTGGCGCGTGAGCTCCTTGGCGCACTGCTCCATCACGCCGATCTCCTTTGTCACCTTTGTCAGAAGAATGGCCCCCTCCAAGCTCGCCACCAGAAAATGCGCAAGACGCTGCGGGTCAGCCTGAGCACTCAGACTGCCCTCGATTTTTGCCTGTCCCAGAGCCTGTTCTATTCGCTCCTGCCAGAGACAAAACACTTCTGCCAGCCGCTGGCGGAAGCCCTCATGGACATCAGAGAGCTCCATCGCCAGATTGCCTATCGGGCATCCTCCCACGCACCCTTTCCGGCGTTGAGCAGCGACGACATAATCAAGAAACCGCCCGACCTTTTCCAGCGGAGAGAGCTCGTAGGAGCTAAAGACCGGTTCCAAAACTTTCTCGGAGAACTTCCCGATCACCTGGTCAATGATCGCGAACCCGAGCGCCTCTTTGCTTTTGAAGTAGTGGTAGAAGTTCCCTTTGCCGACGCCGCTCTCTCGGAGGATGTCGTCGAGAGAGGTATTGCTGTACCCGTGAATGCAAATGAGCCGGCTGGCTGCTTCGATAAGGAGCTGTTTTGTAGGCGACATATTGTACCGACCGGTTGGTACAATATTTATCCTAAATAGCCGCCGGTGTCAAGATGCTGGCGGAAGTGGCCGTGATCTCTGCGCTTTTGGGGCGTTGAATTGGTGGAGGCGGTGGGAATTGAACCCACGTCCGGAAATCCTCAGCGGCAGGCTTCTACATCCATATCCGGCGTTTTTTAGGTCTCGCCTTTCGGTGCTCCTACCGGCAGGATCGCCGCAAGGCCAGCCTCGCTTAGGTCTCGCTCCGAACCCTGAGGCCGAGATCAGAGCCAGCCATCAGTGTATGACGCCCGTATCCAGGCCCTGATGACTCGACCTGGTGGGCGCTGGCGGGTGTTAGGCCGCCAGGGCTAGCTGAGTGTCGGCAGCTATAACCGTGCCCCTTGTTTTACGAGGGAGGAGCACCTCGAGATGCCGC
>DATEAO010000221.1:0-6590 GCA_035288345.1 Candidatus Methylomirabilota bacterium
TCTCCCTGAGCCCGTGAGGGACTTGCGTGCTCGCCCAGACCGTCATCTGCCTGTTGGCTTCATCCCATGACGCGCTCGTGGCGCGTGGCTCCAGCGCAATCGATAAGAGGCGCTGGTTCACCAGCCGGGCTTCCACGACCACCGCTGCGCCGGCAAACGCCTGATCGACATCGCCCTTTCCGAGCTTTTTGCGGAGCGCGACGTTGCTTCCTGATTCCTCGTAGAGGAGCGGGCTTCCCGGGCGGAGCGCAGCTTCCGGGTCGGTCACAACCGGGAGCGGATCGTAGTCCACCACGATCGCGTCGACGGCGTCAGCGGCGAGCCGCGGATTTTCAGCGACGACGACGGCGACGGGCTCACCGACGTACCGCACGCGCCCTTCGGCGAGGACGTAACGGCCCTGGCGGTTCATCTCATCGAACACCTCGCGCGCCACCTCCGTGTGAATGATGCCGATCTCGGCGTTCACGTCCGCGCCGGTCACCACAGCCGCCACGCCCGGGAGCTTCTTTGCCGCCTCGGTGTTGATCGAGCGGATCCGCGCGTGGGCGAGCGGGCTTCGCGCCACGGCCATGTACAGCGCGTTCCGGATCGGGACATCCGCGACGTAGGGGTCCTGACCGGTGATGAGCTTTGGGTCCTCGAGCCGCTTCAGTGGTGCGCCAACGTAATTGAATGCCATCATGTGTTCTCCGCCAGTGTGGTGTGACTGCGGGCACGATCTTAACCACGATGATTCACCCAGTCAAGGACCGACGCCGTGGACCAGGCTGGCCTTCAGGCGGTTGAAAAAGCCCCATCTGGGAGTTTGGCTTCGTCACTCGTCGTTGCAACGTACGACCGGGTACCCCTCATCCTTACTTTCCCGCCGCCTTGCCTCTGGACCTTTTTGAACCGCCTGCACGAGCGGGGTGTTTTTCAACACGCTCATTGCGCTACTCTGACGTGCCCCCTGAGGCGGGAATTTATAAGCCTGGCAAAAAATCGCCGGGACTTTGGTATAATGCCCTCAACTTTGCGTGAGACTTGGCATTCTGACCGTCGGCTGCGTGTTTGATCGAAGGGTTCGAAAGGAGATCAGGATGCGCCGTATCCCCCTGAAACTGTTCCGAGCATTTCTTGTGACGCTCGCGCTGTTTGGAAGCTCCCTCCTGCTGATGGCGGGCGCCGCGGAATCCTACGAGTTCCCTCCCTATTCGGATCTATCAGGGGTTGGGGTAGAGACGGCATCCTTCGAGGACGGCTCTTCTGACACGGCCCTCTCCAGCGGATCGCCCGGGGGAAGCGCGATCATTGCCTCGTTGGACCTTGTTGACAGCCGCTGGGTCGAAGTGGATGCGCAGGGCCAGCAAGTTGAAGCGAAGGCCCCCCAAACCGACGAGGTCGAAGAATACGACCCCTGGGAGCAGTTCAACGAGCCGGTCTTCACCTTCAACTACAAGGTGGATCAGCACGTGTTGCGCCCCATTGCCTCCGCGTACGACAAGGTCGTGCACGATGAGATCAAGCGCGCGCTTGATCGCGCGTTTGACAACCTCGGCTTCCCGAGGCGTGGAGGGAACAACCTCCTCCAGCTCAAGTTCGTCGGCACCGTTCGCGAAGTGGCCCGCTTCGTGATCAACAGCACGCTGGGCATTGCCGGACTGTTCGACGTCGCCAAGACGTTTGGGATCAGGGAAGCTGATGAGGATTTCGGCCAAACCCTGGCCGTGTGGGGGGCCGGGAACGGCCCGTATCTGATCCTCCCGTTTCTGAGACCGCTGACGGTCCGCGATGGCTTCGGCCTCCTCGTGGACTCGCTGCTCGATCCGGTCAGCTTCTTTATTCCGCTCGTCGCCAGGATTGCAATCAGCGTGACGGACGCCATCAACGACCGGTCGCTCAATCTTGAACTCTTTGAGAGCGTCGAACGCGCGACCCTGGATCTCTACTCAGCGGTCCGACACGCATATCTTCAGCGGCGAGCCAAAGTCATTCGGGAGTAGCTGAGCAAAGGAGCGAGCCGGTCAACGCGAGAGGAGCCACACCGCCAGGGCGGCGAAACCAATGCCGAAGAGCTTACGGAGGGTGGGAGGCTCCCCCAGCATGACGATCGCGAGCAACGCCGTCAGCGCGAGCCCCATCCGTCCGATGGGGACCGTGATGCTGGCTTGCCCGGTCCCAAGCGCATAGAGAAAGCACGTGAGTCCCACGGCCAACAGCGTTCCGGATAGGCTGGAAAAGACAACCCCACGCAGGCTCAGAGGGCCTGTCTGGTGCAGGATGCGCGCGACGACCGGGAGCCAGAGAAGCAGGATGATCGATTCAGCGATCAGGTAGTAAACCACGGGCTCGCCTCGGTTCATTGCGATCTTCCGGATAAAATCGACCGTCCCCATGACGATCAGTGTGATGATGGCTAACGTCACAGGCTGAACGTTCATCCCCCGCCTCCGTCCGCGCGTCGAGTGCTGTTAAGGGATCTACGCGCGTGAATGTGTCACCCGTTATAACACACTTGGGAGAGCGTGGAGAACGGCTTCCACCGACAGTGTAGGGAAAGTTCGAAGAGAGGAGGCGCACTGCGCATGACACTCGATGAGGCGCGCGAGCCCTTCGACTACGATCGGTGGGCGAATCAAATGGCCCGATGAGTCGCGCGATGGACGATCCGTACCGACTGCCTACGACGGTGCTCCCCGCACGTTACGACCTCAAGCTTGAGCCGGACCTCGAGCGCTTTACATTTAAGGGGGAAGAGACCATCACCGTCACGATCAGGGAGCCGGTGTCAGAGATTCTGCTCAACGCGGTGGAGCTCGAGATTCACGAAGTGTCTGCCGGGGATGCGCGCGACCGCGTCGTGCGCGGCACGACCACGGTCGACGAGAAAACCGAACGCGCTCGGCTTTCCTTCCCTGAAGCGCTGGCGCCTGGCGAGTGGCGGCTGACACTGACGTTCACCGGCGTCTTGACGGATAAGCTTCACGGCTTTTACCGGAGCCGCTACAAGGACGCGAACGGCAACGAGCGATACTTGGCTGCCACCCAGTTCGAGGCCACGGACGCGCGCAGAGCGTTCCCGTGCTGGGACGAGCCGGACAAGAAAGCGGTCTTTCAGGTGACGCTGGTCATCGACGCGTCACTGGTCGCGATTTCGAACAGTCGCGTTCTGCGCGAGGAGCCCGTGCCGGGAAAGGCGGGTAAGAAGGCGGTGACGTTTGCAGACAGCATCAAGATGTCCACCTACCTCGTCGCCTTCGTGGTTGGCGAGCTGGAGGCAACCGAACCGGTGCGCGTGAATGGCACGCCGATCCGGGTCTGGTGCATACTCGGGAAACAGCGCCTCGCTCACGTTGCGCTCGAAATCGCCGCCTACTCGCTCCGCTTCTTCCAGGAGTATTACGGCATCCCGTATCCGGGAGACAAGCTTGACCTCATCGCGATTCCAGACTTCGCCTCAGGCGCGATGGAGAACCTCGGCGCGATCACCTTCCGCGAGACCGCGCTGCTTGTGGACCGCCAGGCGGCGACGCACTCGGAGATCGAGCGCGTTGCGGTGGTGGTGGCTCACGAGAACGCCCACATGTGGTTCGGCGACCTGGTCACCATGGCGTGGTGGAATGGTCTCTGGCTGAACGAGGCGTTTGCGACGTTCATGGAGATGCTCGCGGTCGACGCGTGGAAACCCGAGTGGGAGACGTGGGTCGCATTCGGGGTCTCGCGCGCCTCCGCGTTTGCGGTGGACGGCCTGCAGAGCACGCGGCCCATCGAGTTTCAGGTGACCGCTCCAAAGGACGCGGACGCCATGTTCGATGTCCTCACCTACGAGAAGGGCGCGGCCGTGCTCAGGATGCTCCAGCAGCACCTCGGTCATGACAGGTTCCGCGATGGCGTGAACCGCTATCTGAAGAAGCACGCGCATGCGAACGCTGACACGCGGGACCTCTGGGCCGCGCTCGGCGAGGCGTCAGGGCAACCGATCCCGGACGTCATGGATGCGTGGATCTTCCGTGGCGGTTATCCGGTGGTCACGGCGCGGCGTGAAGGCAAGCAGCTCGTGCTTTCCCAGAAGCGATTCACTTATCTGCCATGCGATGACCCTCAGGTCTGGAAGATCCCGGTTGGGGTGAAGATGAAGGTCAACGATGCTCTCGTCACCAAGAAACTTCTGCTGGAAGACCCGGAGATAAGAATTGACGTGGGAGGGACGCTCGGCTGGGTGGTGGTGAACGAGGGCGGGCACGGCTTCTACCGAGTGCGCTATGCGCCCGACCTTCAGTCCGCGCTCGAGAACGAGCTGGAGAGCCTTCCACCCATTGAGCGCTTCCAGCTCGTCGCTGACGCATGGGCCGCTACCGTCGCGGGGCTGGTGCCGGTCAACGAGTACTTGGACCTCACCGAGAAATTCCGCAATGAGACGGACAAGAATGTGTGGAGCGTGATCATCGGCTCGTTGGGGTACCTGAACCGTGTCATCGATCCAGAGGCGCGGCCTCGACTCGAGGCGTTGGTGCGCGATCGACTCAGCCCTGTTGTCGCGCGGCTCGGTTGGTCGCCGCCAGCAGCCGAGAATGACCTTCGACGCCAGCTTCGGGGCGACCTCCTGCGAAGCCTGGGAACGCTGGGAAATGACCAGAATGTTCACGGGAAGGCTCGGGAGCTTTACGCCCGAGTGCAGGATGACCCAAGCGCGGCGGACCCCAATGTGGTGCCCGCCCTGATTCATATCCTGGCTCACGCGGGTGAGGAGGCAGAGTATCAGGAGTTTTCTGGGAAGTTCAAGCGCGCGACCACGCCGCAAGAAGAACAACGCTATCTTTACTCGCTCGCGGGATTTCGGCAGCCACCACTTCTTCAGCGCACGCTGGAGAAGACAATTAATGGAGAGATTCGGACTCAAGACGCGCCGTTTGTGGTGCGATCGATTCTCACGAGCGTGTATGGCCGCGAGCTGGCCTGGCGCTTTGTGAAAGAGCAGTGGGAGGCAATGGAGCGGCTCTTCCCCTCGAAGGCAGGGATCCGGCGGATGTGCGAGGGGATCACGGCGCTGGCCACTCCGGAGCTGGAAGCCGATGTGAAGCAGTTCTTCACCTCACGAAGGATCGACTTGGGAGGCAAGACGCTGGAGCAGTACATGGAGCAGCTTCACATCGCCACCGTGTTCAAGGCCCGCGAGACCGCAGCACTCACGGCTTATCTGTCCAGCAGGGTGTTGAAAAACACCTGCTAGGCCGGTTGTTCGCCCAAAGGCTGCATGTTTCTGCCAGACCTGCGCTTGACACACCCACTTGTGCCGTGGGGAGAAGCGAGCAGCCCAAGGCCCGAGGGAGGAGCCAACCGGAGCGTACGCGGTTGTACGTGAGGATTGGCGACGACCGAGAACGCCGAGATGCGACGCTTATCGCCACGGCATTTAGATCGGCACTTGCTTCCTGCCAGGAGGATGCGTAGAATCCAGCGTGCAAAATCCATCATCGAGGAGGGCGCTATGGAGACGATTCGAAGGGTCGAGTATTTCTACGTCCAGGTTCCTGACAAGCCTGGGGAGGGGGCCCGGGCACTGGCGACGCTGAGGCAGGAGGGGGTGAACCTCTTAGCGTATTCGGGCTTCCCGGCCGGGCGTAAGTCGCAACTGGACTTTGTGCCGGCTGACCCAATGGCGTTCCGGCAGGTGGCCAAGAAGGCGAAGTGGAAGGTCAAGGGCCCAAAGCGAGCCTTCCTGATCACCGGGGAGGACCGGCTGGGGGCTGCGGCGGACCTTTTGGAGAAGCTGGCGGGCGCCAAGATCAACGTGACGGCCATGGACGCTGTCTGCTCCGGAGAAGGCCGGTATGGGGCGATCCTCTGGGTCAAGCCGGCGGCGTTCAAGAAAGCGGCGAAAACTTTGGGGGCTGAATGATACCAACCTTTCAGGTCCTCGAGGACTGGGGAAAGCTGCCGGAGGGCTGGCGCTACCTCGAAGCCGCGGGTGTGACGGTGGACTCCAAGGATCGCGTCTACGTCTTCGCCCGCGGTGAGCACCCGGTCATCGTTTTTGATCGCGATGGGAACTTCGTGCGGTCGTGGGGCGAGGGGTTGGTGAAGCGAGCGCACGGCATCACGATCGGGCCTGACGATGAGGTCTGGCTCACCGACGACGCCAACCACACGATCCGGAAGTTCACGCCCGAGGGGAAGCTTCTCCTCACCATCGGCGATCCCGACAACCCGGCCACGCTCCAGTCCGGCAAGCCGTTCAATCGGCCCACCCATGTCGCGCTCTGCCCGAAGACAGGGAACATTTACATCTCGGACGGCTACGGCAACTCGAGGGTCCACAAGTACGACCCCAACGGTCGCCACCTCTTCTCGTGGGGTGAGCCGGGAACCGATCCTGGGTGCTTCAATATCCCCCACAACATCGCGACCGACGCTGCAGGGCTCGTGTACGTGGCTGACCGCGAGAACCATCGCGTGCAGATCTTCGATGAGCTCGGCCAGTACCTCGGTCAGCTCAACAATATGCACCGCCCGTGCGGGCTCTTTATTGACCGGCGCGAGAGCGGCCAGCTCTATATCGGGGAACTCGGGACAGGCTTGGAGGTGAACAAAGCGGTGTCGAACGTCGG
>DATEAO010000222.1:0-3795 GCA_035288345.1 Candidatus Methylomirabilota bacterium
GTGGTCATGCGTGCCAGCATCAATGGCGAAGGGATAGGAAAACCTCGCTGTTGGCGGATGAAGTCCACGACTCCGCCAGGCATCTGGAGGTACTTCACGTACGCGTTCAGATAGACGCGGTCCACGCACTCGATATCCAACGCGACCTTTCCCGACAGCACTTCTTTGACGCTAAGCACAGCCGACCTCCTCCCGCCAGTGTGGTTTGTACGCTATTCTAGTTCAGATAACGCTGCGATCACACTTGTCGGTTTGAGGCGAAGCTTCGCTAGACAGTTACATTCTTGCTTCGGCCTTGACAACAACGCCAAATCAGGTGTTTGCGTCGACATAGGCCGGGGGTGGGTATTCACCCATCGGTGAACGGCGTTTCATCGTTACACCGTTCCCCCCACGCGGGCGAGCCTGCGAGCCTCAGCCTGGTGATTCCTAAGAACAGGGTTTACCCCGCTGGTTTCAACCGGTCACGTATGGCATTGAAGTAGGCTTCTTCTGCCGCTCGTGCTTCATTGCGTAGGCGCTCGATCTCACTCCATTCCTTCTGGGAAGGAGACCTGAGGACCGCAGTAGGGAAGAAAGTCGGGGCGTGTTCTCCCTGTACGTGCGCTTGCGATATGCACCTAAACAGCATCTCCTGGTATCGCTGCTGCTTCTCCGTGTATTCCGTGGTTAGCTGCTCGAGACTCTTTGGCATCTCTCATTTCTCCTTCTGTATCAGGTCTGGTCACGCCGTTGTCCTCGGTGCCTCGTTGGGAGCTTCTCGGCACCATTCGCAGGGTGCGAAAACGCGAGCTGCCAGGTCGGCTCGCGACGGTGGTATTCATTGACGCCCCCCGCCCAAGGGGGGCATCGCTAGCCCCTTCTCTCATTTGGGGTTTGGATTGTCCACCAATCATGGCGCGCTCATGGTGGAGTTCAGGTGATCCACACACATCAGTGCGCGTTTCATTCTATCGAGTGCCTCCTCCAATGTCGAGCGCGGGCACGCAAAATTCAGCCGGACGAATCCCTCACCTCCTCGTCCAAACGCACAGCCATCGTTCAGGGCAACTCCAGCTTCTTGGAGGAAGAACTGGGAGGGGTTATCGGGGATTCCTGCCTGGAAGCAATCAAGCCAGGCGAGGTACGTTCCCTCTGGCCTGACCATTGTTATGCCAGGCAGATGATCATTAACGTAGTCGGCGAGGAAGTCGCGGTTCGCCTCAAGGTAGCGCAGAACTTCGGTCAGCCACGGCTGACCATAGCGATATGCAGCCAAAGCCGCTTCGAAGCCCATGATGTTCACACCAGGAACGATGCCCCCACGTGCAGCCTCAAACCTTCGCCGCAGCTCTGCATTCTGAACAATGGCCAGAGAGCAACGAAGGCCGGGTACGTTGAAGGTCTTGCTTGGTGCCATCAACGTTATAGTTCGGTCGGCGATCTCTGGAGCCAAGCTAGCAATAGGTATATGGCCTCTCCCACCAAACAGCAGGTCACAGTGGATCTCGTCGGAGCAAATCAGCACGTCCCGTCTGAGACAGATGTCTGCCAAACGCTCCAGCTCCTCACGTTGGAAAACGCGCCCGACTGGGTTATGTGGGTTGCACAAGATGAACAGTCGGGTCTGGTTTGTGAAGGCCGCTTTCAAGGCGTTGAAGTCGATTCGGTACTGGCCGTCCTCCTGCCGTGTCAACTGCGCCTCCTCACGAGTGAGGCCCGCATTCGCAGGTGCCTGGAGCATAGGATGATAGATTGGGGTTTGCATTAGCACCCCTGCGTTGGGCGCAGCAACCGCATGGCATGCCAAGTTGAAGCCCGTCACAACTCCGGGCAGAAACACGACGGCCTCGGGTGCCACCGGCCAACCATATAGGCGAAGTAGCCTTTCTACAATGACGATCCTGAGCTCAGGCGGTTCTATGCCATATCCGAACATCCCGTGTTCTGCTCGTTCACGCAAAGCGCGGATAACGGGCTCAGGCGACGGGAAGTCCATATCGGCCACCCATAGAGGCAACACGGCCTCGCCATAGCGACGCCACTTCACGCTATCGGTACAACGCCTGTTGATTAACTTGTCGAGATATGAGGCCGTCGAACTATCCCTTCCCCTCTCGGATTTGAAGGCGCTGGCCGGTTCCCGCTGGTACGCGGACCGGTGATGGCGGGCACGAGCGTTGGCTCAACACGGTGACTAGAATCGGCCGCAGTCTATGAGAACGGTATGTCCGGTCGTGCTGTCCGTGCGGCACAGCTCGACAACCTGACGAGCGACGTCGTCCTTGTCAACCGCGCGCTTGAGGCTATTGGTACTCGCGCCTGACCACGTGGAGGGGGCAGACGCCAGGTTCTCCGTCATACGCGTGCCCTCCATAAAGCCGGGGGCCACGCAGTTCACGAGTACCTCAGGGGCGAGCGCGACGGCCATGCACATCGTGAGGTGGTTGATGCCCGCTTTCGACACAGCGTATGCGATGGAGCTGCCACGCGGCCGGAAACCAGCGCCGGAGGAAATATTGACTATGCGGCCCTGTCCATGAGCTTTCATAAGGGGCGCAACCGCCTTAGTGCAGACAAAAGGACCGGTGAGGTTGGTTTCGAGGATCTTGTGCCAGAGGTCAAGCGTCAGGTTGTCGAGTTCCTTGAAAGGCACGTAGGCATTGAAAGCGGCGTCGTTCACCAGAATGTCTATCCGCCCGAACTCCTTGTTGGCCTGCCAGACCATCCGCGCGACCTGGGCCGGGTCGGTCACGTCAGCCTGGAGGGCGATCGCGCGCGGGCCGAGCGCAGTAAGCTCCCTGGCCACCCCCAGCGCCTTGGCCTCGGACTCGGCATAGTTGACCACCACGTGGACGCTGTTGGAAGCGAGCGCTCGGCAGATGCGCTGGCCGAGCCCGCCGCTCCCGCCTGTAACGATTGCTACACGGTCCTGAAGGTCCATCACAGTTCTCCATACTCACGTGTTCTGGGGCGAAGATAACGGGTCTAAACCCCGATGTCAAGCACAGTCCGCTACAGCTTGAGCAAGCGTGCCACATTCTCGCAGAGCAGCCTCCGGACCACCTCGGCTGAGAAGGGCAGTCCTCTGAAGTGGCGCAGCAGGCCGCCCACAGGCAGCACCGGATAGCCACTGGCGTGCAGGAGGCGGTCCTGGAGGAAGGTGTTGGCCGCCTCCACGTACGCCAGCTTGCCGGGGGAATGTCATATAGAAGTCGGACTAAAGATAGACGTTCTTGTGTCGCTGGGCCCCGGCGATGTCCTGCCGGACGTAGTGCCAGGCCCCGTGTACGGCAACCGCACAGCGAAACTCCTTCTAACCCCGGCCCAACTCCTTGAACAGTAGTTGAGCTTACGATGCCACAGTTGAAAGCTGCGCGCTCCAGAAGTTGGGGAAATGCTCCATCACGCGGGTGGGGAATTGGCTGATCATCTGGGTGGGGAGCTAAGTGATCACATTCCCCTACCCAGTTGGGAATTCATCTGATCGCTGACGCATTTCACCAGGGACGGCTTCCATCGCAGCCACCGGGAGCAATATCTGTCCCTAAAGCAAACATCAACTGACAAGAGGACAACAGGTCTTCAGCAGTGAGGTGAGGAAAATCAAGTCGGCCCAGTTGGGGATTACTACTTTGGCCTTGACAGCTGCTGGAGATCAAGCAGGGGGTGGACGACGCCTCGAGGCGTGGGGGGACGTAGTCGGCCCGCGGGGCGTAGGGCTGAGGGCGCTCTCGTCGAAGATCAAGTAGGGTTTCGAAGTACGCTGCCTTGCGTTGCTGGAGGCTGGGTCGAAGGCGAACCCGCCGCCGGAGC
>DATEAO010000223.1:0-3155 GCA_035288345.1 Candidatus Methylomirabilota bacterium
AGGGGATTGGGAACGGTATTTCGCTGATCATCTTCGCCGGCATCGTAGTCCGCCTTCCCTCGGCTGTGGTGGCGTCATACCAACTCCTCTCCACGGGTGAGCTGAAACCGCTGGTCTTCGGAGGAGTCATCGTCCTCATGCTTCTGGTCACGGCCGCCGTCGTCCTGATGCAGGAGGGGCAGCGAAAAATTCCCGTCCAGTACGCCAAGCGCGTGGTGGGCCGGAAAGTCTACGGGGGGCAGTCAACACATATTCCGCTTCGGATCAATACCGCCGGCGTCATTCCGGTGATCTTTGCCTCCTCCCTGATTCTCTTCCCGGCGACCATTGCGCGGTTCATCCCGCACCCCTGGATGCAGGCGATCTCGGATGGGCTCTCCCCCGGGAGGCTCTTTTACACGATCTTCTACGTAGGCTTCATTATTTTCTTCGCGTACTTTTACACGGCCATTGTCTTTAATCCGACCGATCTTGCTGATAACATGAAGAAGTACGGTGGGTTCATTCCCGGTGTGAGGCCGGGGAGGAAGACCGCGGAATACATCGACCGCACGCTGACCCGGATCACTCTTCCCGGGGCGACCTCCCTTGCGCTCATCGCCGTGCTCCCGGAGTTTCTGATCCGCTGGTTCAACGTCCCCTTCTACTTTGGGGGAACGAGCCTCCTGATCGTGGTGGGCGTCGCGCTCGACACCGTGCGCCAGATGGAATCGCACCTCTTGATGCGACACTATGAGGGCTTTCTGAGGAAGAAAGCCAAGGTGAGGATATGAGGATCGTCTTTCTTGGGCCGCCCGGCGCGGGCAAGGGGACACAGGCCCAGCAGCTGACCGAGCGATTCGGGACGCCGCAGATCGCGACGGGTGACATGCTGAGAGAGGCCGTGGCCAGAGAGACCGAGCTCGGCCTCCGCGCCAAGTCGTTCATGGATCGCGGGGCGCTCGTTCCCGACGAAGTCATCATCGGGCTGATCGCCGAGCGGCTGAATCAGAATGACGCCCGGCGCGGGTTCATCCTGGATGGCTTTCCCCGGACCATCGGCCAGGCTGAAGCGCTTGACAACCTCTTGTCGAGCCGGGGGCTTCGCCTTGATCGAGTGATCTTCTTTGACATTGCCGACTCACACCTGGTGGAGAGGCTGACCGGCCGGAGAGTCTGCCGGCACTGTCAGACGAACTACCACGTGAGCTTCGCGCCACCGAAGGTCGAGGGGAAGTGCGACAAGTGCGGCAGCGAGCTCTACCAGCGGGACGATGACCGGGAGGAGACGGTGCGGAAGCGGTTGCAGGTCTATCAGGACCAGACGGCGCCGCTCTTGGAATATTACGGGAGCCGAAAGTTGCTCACGACAGTGAACGCGACCGAGCCCGTGGATGCGGTGTTTCGAGTGATCTCGCAGGCGGTTGAATGAGGAGCCATCGGCCGTCAGCGATCAGTGCTCAGCCTGGGAAGGAAGGTCGAGTTGAGGGCCGAGCCGCGCGCAAGCTCGGGGGAGGTTCGGCCTCCCTCGACCGGCTTGTCCGATCGAGTTGGACGGGGGCGGTTGGGCGTGCCCCCCTCCGAGGAAAAGAAACGTGATTGTTCTGAAGTCCGCTCGCGAGATTGCGCTGATGCGGGCTGGCGGTCAGATTCTGGCCGAGGCGATGGCCCGGCTTCGCGAGATCGTGAAGCCGGGGATCTCCACCCTCGAGATCGATCAGGAGATTGAGGCGCTGATCGCGCGGCGGGGCGCGAAGCCGGCGTTTAAAGGGTATCGCGGCTTTCCGGCCACGGTCTGCACCTCGATCAATGAAGAGGTGGTGCACGGGATCCCGTCCGCGGCACGTCGCCTTAAAGAAGAGGACATCATCGGCCTGGATCTGGGATGCGTCGTGGATGGCTATTATGCCGACGCGGCGTTCACGTTGGCGCTGGGGGATCTGCCGCCGCGCGTCGCTGAGCTTCTTCGCGTGACCAAGGAAAGCCTTGATCTCGCCATTGCCCAGTGCCGCCCAGGCCGCCGGCTCGGGGATGTTTCATCGGCGGTTCAGCACCACGTCGAAGCCGCAGGCTTCGGCGTGGTGCGCGCCTTCGTGGGGCACGGGATTGGCCGTGCGTTGCATGAAGATCCGCAGATCCCGAATTTCGGGGAGCCTGGGAAGGGAATGCTCCTGAAGCCGGGAATGGTGTTGGCCATCGAGCCGATGGTGACAATGGGGAGCTGGGAAGTGCGGATTCTCCCTGACCGATGGACTGCGGTCACGGTGGACGGCGGCTGGGCCGCTCACTTTGAGCACACGGTGGCCATCACGGAGGGAGATCCGGACATCCTGACAGCCCCGGACGGCAGCCGGGCGCAGGCGGCCTGATTTTTGGATGACAGATGTCGGATCTCGGATCTCCGGAGTTCGACTAACTGACATCTGAGATCTGTGATCTGACATCAAAGCGAGCGAGCGAATGACGAAAGAAGATGCCATTGAGGTTGAAGGCACCGTGAAGGAGCCTTTGCCAAACGCCATGTTTCGCGTGGAGCTTGACAATGGCCACCGGGTGCTGGCCCATGTCTCCGGAAAGATGCGCATGAACTTTATTCGGATTCTGCCAGGTGATCGGGTCAAAGTGGAGCTCTCCCCTTATGACCTGACCCGCGGGCGAATCACGTATCGCTTCAAATGACACGCCATCAGCCGTCAGCGATCAGCTCTCAGCCTGGGAAACGAGGCCGAGCTGATGGCTGATTGCTGAAGGCTGAGAGCTTGAGATGAAGGTGAAGCCGTCGATCAAGTTGCGGTGTGAGAAGTGCAAGATTATCCGGCGCAAAAACGTGGTGAGGGTGATCTGCCCAAACCCTCGCCACAAGCAGCGCCAGGGATAATCCCTCGGAGGGGGCCTCGAAGGCCCCCTTCCGAACCTCCCCCAGGGGGCTTGCGCCGGCGGAGCCGGCGCTCGAACAGGAAGAAGCGGAACAGGCCAGGGGGGGGTAGTGGTAGAGAGATCACCAAGCGAAATATAGGGAGAAGACAAGATGGCGAGAATTGCTGGGGTGGACTTGCCAAGGGACAAGCGCGGCGAAGTCGCAATCACGTACATCTATGGCATCGGACGCTCGGCGGCTCGGAGGATCTTCCGAGAGGCTGGCGTTGACATGGGAAAGCGCGTCAAGGAGTGGACCG
>DATEAO010000224.1:0-5302 GCA_035288345.1 Candidatus Methylomirabilota bacterium
CTTCGCGGCCGGTGGAAGCCTCGAAGAAGCCCTGAAGATCACCACGACCCTTGAGGCATCGGCAAAGATTCTGCTGCTGGCCAGGGGGGCCGGGTGGAGGCCATTGCAGTGAGGAGAGGACAGACGCCATGAACCGGTCGCCCGAGGCGACTCGTCATCAGATCTTCGCGGTCTCCGATGCCACCGGCACCACTGCGGAACTGGTTGTGCGAGCTGCGCTGGCCCAATTTCAGACAGTCGAGGTCGAGATCCGCCGCCTCCCCAATGTCCGGACAGTCGATGAGGTTCGACGCGCGATCAAGACGGCGAAAGCGAGCGGAGGGATCGTCGTCCATACCCTGGTCTCCGAGGAACTCCGCCAGGCGATGTTGCATGAGGGGAGGAGGATGGACGTGGCAACCATCGACCTGCTCGGTCCGCTCCTGCTACGCCTCACCGACCTGCTTCGGATTCCGCCGCTCGTCCAGCCAGGACTGTTCCGACAACTGAGCGCGGATTACTTCCATCGGATCGAAGTGATCGAGTACAGTGTCAAGCACGATGACGGCCAGGACCCCTTCGGCCTGGACCGGGCGGACATCGTCCTGGTGGGAGTCTCGAGGACCTCAAAGACGCCGCTCAGCATGTATCTCGCGGGAAAAGGGTCGCGGGTGGCGAATGTGCCGGTCATCCTGAATCTCCCTCTCCCTGCCCAGTTGATGAAGATCGACCAGGGCCGAATCGTCGGGCTCATCCAGGCGGCGGAACGGTTAGTGGAGTTGCGTCGCGTCAGGCTCGAGCATCAGGGCGCCCCTTTCAGCCACGCCTATGCAGATCTTGAAGAGGTCCGCTCCGAGCTCCGCTACAGCCGGTCACTTTTCCGCAAGGCGGGCTGGCCCGTCATCGACACGACCAGCAAATCGATCGAGGAGGCGGCGAGCGAGGTTCTTGGCCTGATAGCAGCCCGCGGAGCATCAGCGCCGGTTGCGGAGAAGGCGCCACGCAGCCGTCACGGAAGAGCAGCCAAAGCGAGGGTCTCGCGCCGCGTTCAAAGGACCGCGTCACGGATGTGAAAGCGTCCTCTATTCTCAGGTGACGCTTCAATTCGAGAAGGGCCGCGCGATCCGATGTGGTTTGCGCCAGCAACGCCCCCGGGCTCCTTCGATAGGCGCCCTACTCGTCAGCCGCGCCTACCTAACGTACAGTTTCTGGATTAGAGTTCATAGGGCTCGTCGTCATTATTAATATTGCGAAAGCTCCGATTGGAGCGTCGTTGCGAGGAGTGGGACCTTTCCGTGACATTGCCTGGCGGACAAAGCCGGCCGGAACGATATCGCGGCGCTGGGCAGCCTCCGCCACCTGCGCTAATAGGTCATTCCGAAGCAAGTCGAAGGAATCTCTCACCGTCTGAATTGGTAGCCTAGATTGCGAGGCCTGCCCAGAGCGTTGAGCCTTCGGGGGGCTCAGTCGAGCGATGGCTTCGGCTGACTTCGTCAGCCTCGCAATGACAGGCTCCTCGACTAAGCTCAAGGACAGGCGAGCGGTCCCGCTCCGCGTCATGACATGCGACGGCAGCGTTTGTATCGAATAGGTGTGTTTGAAGGTGGAGCCCTCCCTACACGCCAATTCACCATTGAAATCGCATGAGAGAAAGGGTATCTTTCTTGCTCTAATGGCGAGAAGGATTTGGCCGGCGGGTCGCTTCTGAGGGAGTCAATGGCGAAGAAGCAGACTGCCAAACACGAGGTGAAGAAAGAGCGCAAGCAGGAGGCAAAAGAGCAGCGAGCGCACGAGAAGAGGCGGGCGGAGCAGCGGAACGTGGCGTTGCGGATCGGCCTTTACGCAACCCTTTCAGCGGTGGTGCTGGTCTCTGCCTACTGGGCCTATGGGAAGATCACCGAGAAGGTCCCCTGGACCAGCGTCCCGATCCTTGAGAGTCCGCATATTCCTCTCGGGACCGCTCATCCACCGTATAACAGCGATCCACCCACCTCAGGGCCCCACACAGATGATTTGGCCATATGGGGTGTTCACAACGAGCCGATCCCCAAGGAGATGCAGCTTCACAATCTCGAAGACGGGGGGGTTGTCATCAACTACTCCTGTCGCGACTGCCCGGACCTTGTCGAGCGCCTGAAGGCAATCGTCGGACGATACGATCGCGTCGTTCTTGCGCCGTATCCTGGGCTGGATCGGAACATCGCGCTGACGGCATGGGGCAAGATCGACAAATTTGACGAGTTCGACGAGACTCGCATCGTCAAATTCATCAAGGCCCACATTGGGATCGACCATCACCGCAGCGGCGGCTAGTGCCGTTCCAACTTGTTCGGACAATTCGCAAGATTACGCGATGACCGATCCAGATGTCTGCGAGTCATTATATCGTTAGGCGGATACAGTTGGAACGGTCCTACGCGCTCCACTCCCCCTCAACCTTGCCTTCTCTCCTTAGGGAGACGGGAGGGATGGGGGTTGCCAAGTCTCTCCCCTTAGATGCGCTACTCCTCTTTTACCTCGCCGTCCCATTCGATGGCGATGCCGCGCTGTACTGACTGCGAGGCGGGACAGCCCTTCTCGTGGAACTCGATGGCGCGCAGGGCCTCCTCACGCTTCCCCTTAGGGACCTTCACCGTATAGTGCACCTTGATCTTCGTAATCAGGGGTTTCCCATCAACGTTTTCGATGATCCCCTCGACCTCCGATGACAGACGGTCGGGCTGCGTCGGGATCTTTCGCGCCGCTAGCGCCACGGCCAGCGTGCCGGTCATTCAGCCGGCCACCGCGGCGATGATGTGGTCAAGAGTTGTGGGCAGCTCCTCTTCGGGCTCCACCCCGTAATACTTCTTAATCCCGCCGTGGACCCCATAGCGCACCGGCTCTGGGAAGGCCTCGATATAGGCGCGTCGGACCGGGCCTTTGTCCTTGATGATCTTCACTTTGGAGACATGGATTAGCTCAGCCATGGGTGCTCCTCTCTGAACGTGTAAGGTTAGGGATCAGGTGTAAATTCCACCTTGCGAACGCAACATGCCAGCGTGATTTCGCCAATATCATTTAACCTGAATCCAGCATGATGTTAGCCGAGTGCGCGTTGTAGACGCCAGAAAGACCTGGATAAGGGTGGAATCGGCGGTAGACTGACCCGAAATGGCTCTTGCAGAGAAACCGCACATTTTGTGAGATCTCTGCGCAGGGCGCATGCTCCCAGGAATTTTCGAATCGCGTTTACGGATAGGTATCAGATGCACCTTGAAGGACCGGTGCTCCTCCAGCTATTTCGGCCAAGGTTGGTGGACACCGTGCCGGGACAAGAAACGATCATAGCAAGGCGCTGGCCGATGCGTACCGCTCAAGTACGTGGCAGGGAGTGCGCGGGGATCAGCAGCGCCGCTGAGCGAAGTTAATTGGACCGGCACTAGTGCTGGCTCAGAGCTGCCTCCAGGAGCAGGCTACCCGCATCGAGAGCCGCTCAAGAATGTGTTGGCACAGGTCATGCGGCTTCGGTTGCTCACGTGATTGCGGCACGGCCTCGCCTGGAAGCTGGCATCTCGACTGATCCCAGATCAATGAATAGGGATTTTTCACGCCGGATTCAGGCTAACTCAGAACACTACCAGATTACAATGATTATTGAAAGAAGGCGCCTGGGATTATTGTGCGAGCGCAGCAGGGCCTCCATTCACCGCGTGGCTACCCTCAGTGTCGCCGCGGATTGTTTTATCGGCTTCGTGCAAACCGAGGGTAGGAAGGCCATTTACAGTCCTTGACGTGTTTCCGATGCTAGTGATAGCTTTACGAAACGCTCGCCAACAGGGCATGGGGAACAAGGGGTCGAACCGGAAAGGAAGGGGGGACTCGCTGGAATGGCACGAATACGAACGGCCGCTATTGACCCCATGTCCTTCGCGTTTCGACGCGAGCGCGCGCCAATGTCGTGTCTCAATTTGGTTCATCAGTCTGAGCAGCCTCACCAGTGGTAACATGTTAGCCCCAATCCGAACCGGGATCATCCGTGACAACCTGTTGGCGTTCCTTGAGGAGGACGATGTGCGAGCTGTTCTCGAGACGAACGTCGCCGGGGTCTTTAACGTGACGGGCGCGGTGGTCGCGCACATGCTTTTGCGCCGGGCGGGGAAGATCATCAACGTGAGTTCCGTCGCCGGCGAGAGGGGGGGCCTCGGTCAGACAAACTACGCGGCCAGCAAAGGGGCGATCAATGCGTTTACGAGGGCGCTCGCGGTAGAGTTGGGCCCCCGCAGGATCACAGTTAACGCCGTGGCTCCAGGAGTTATCCAAACCGACATGACGCGAGAACTCCTCGAGCAGGCTGGCGATGAGGTAAAGTCGCGCATTCTTCTCCGGCGGTTTGGGTTGCCGATCGGGGTTGGGTATGTGATAATGTTCCTCGCTTCGAGGTATGCGGACTATATCACTGGGCAGATCATCCACGTCGATGGTGGATTCAAGATGGGGTGAACGGATGCATGCGCCCGAACACATAACGAAGGATGAAATCAGCGAAGTCTATCCGAAGGTCGCACAGACCATCGCAGAGGCGTTGGGGCGGGAGCCTGACGAGATGACGCTGACCACCCCGCTGATTGAGGGCCCGGAGGCAGAGTCGATTGACTTTCTTGATATCGTCTTCCGCCTCGAACGGCTCTTCAAGGCGAAAATCCCGCGGGGAAAGATCGTCGAAGCCGCGCGTGGGACCCTCTCCGAGGCGGAGTTTGAGCGGAATGGTGTCCTGACGGAGGCCGGGTTGAAACGACTGCGGGAACATCTCGGTGAGGTTCCTGCAGAGCGCTTCCGCTTTCCGATGAAGGTCCGCGACATCCCGCAGCTCTTTACGGTGGAGACGTTCTGTAAGCTGGTTGTGAGCGCGCAAAAGCAAAGCATGAAGCCCGCAGAGAGTTAGGAAACCTGGCAGCCCAAACCGGACCGCGGGAAACCTCAGCCTCAAGGTGTCAGACCACTGGAATCGGAACCTCTAGCCTGCCGGTTGTCGCAAGGATCTCGGACGCAACATATGAACGGGTGTCGGGACATCCCGCGTGGGTTCTGCGGCCACTCGCGGCATCGGGGGTATGGAATGGCATTTCTGCTGGTTGATCGGATCACAGAGATCGATCCGGGAAAGCGGGCTTGGGGCCAGTTCGTCGTCCCCCCAGATCTCAGAGATCCGTCCCACTGCCTCGCAGTCGAAGCGGTTGAGCAGCTCGCGCCCTGGGCGGCGATGGCAAAGGCGGCCTTCCGGAGTCGGCCGGTTGCGGGGCTTGCCGGTGAGGTGAAGTTCGAAGAGAGGGTTGCACCAGGGACG
>DATEAO010000225.1:0-8274 GCA_035288345.1 Candidatus Methylomirabilota bacterium
AAGCTTGCGCGGGCAAAGCCCTCGCTCGAACAGAACATGGGAATTGCGTGCTAGGCCGGCGCTTTCGCTTTCGATTCGCTCGCCTTGCGTTCGGCTGTAGCTCACTCTACGATTCTCAGCCTTGGACGGCTCGGTTCTCGCCCCGGCAGGCGTTGGCAAGAAAATGGGGCTAATATATTGGTCTACACGTGCGGAGAATTCAGGCCGTCCTGATTCGCGCTAAAGCCAAGAGGAAGGGGAAATTCTAACCTAAGGATTTATCGAGTCATCACACGTGACCACACCGAGACCGCAAACTTTCATATATAACCCCCAACGTGACGCCTTCAAGGCGATCAGGGGTTTCTATTACCAGGTGCAACTGACAGTTGTGAGATGGCTGGAGCTCACTGGTGAAACTGTGCTGATCTGTGAATGCGGTGAGGACATCGACCATGTCTTTCAGCTCCGCGACCGAGACGCAGAAACGCAGCGCCGGCTTCTAGAGCAGATCAAGCTCCGCGGGCGAATCACTCTTCGAAGCTCGGAAGCACTGTCGGCCCAAGCCCGATTCAGAGACGCAGTCGTGAAAAATCCAGGGATCCAGCTTCTCTATAGATTTTCGACCACGGCCACTGTTGGTCAGGAGCAGAGGCTTCGGTTTCCCCGGGGCCTTAAGGGAATCGAGGCTTGGGAAGTAATGAGGAGAGGCGAATTTACTCAGGAAGAGACGACCGCATTTGTCGACGCCTTGAAGGCCTTAGTGGCTGATAGCCAGTGCCCACGGGAACTCGACCAGCCCGCTTTCTCACAGCTTCAAGAATACTTCGGCCAGGCAGGCAGCCAAGTCGTTGAGGATCTAGTGCGTCGCTTCGAGTGGGCGACTGGCCTTCCAGACCCCCCCGATCTGCTGAGTGGGATCCGCGACCTTCTCATTGAGCAGGGGAGAGCGCACGCGCCGGAAGAGGCGGCGCATTTGGCAGATGTCCTTATCGTCCACGTGTTCCGGTTGCTGACGGCTCGTGACGAGAAACGCCTAACGGTCGAAGGGATCGAGAACCTGTTGCGGGAACGTTCCCTCACCGAGGTCGATCGGCGTGTTCTCACCGCATTGACGAGACAAGTGGAACAGGCTGGGGCGCATATAGCTACACTTTCGTCTCAGATGGAAGTGATGTCCCAGCAGGTCGCGGTGTTTCAATCGGTGCCGCTGCAGCTAGATCAGCTTCTTGCACGGGTCTCGGACGTCCAGGCGCAATTGGCACAGCCGACCTTGCCTCCACCTGATGAGCCACCCATCGTCGACATTGTGTCATCGCGGCGTCGCGGGCTTGTCCAAAAGCTGACTGAAGCGCTCAGGGCCACGGTGTGGTTGTCTATCGAGGGAGCAACTGGCATGGGCAAGACCTACGCCGCGAAGTTGCTCGTAGACGAGCAAGTGTTGACTGGCAATGTCTGGATTTCACTACGAGGCGAGCGTCCGGCGCACGGTACTCATCGGATTGACGTTCATCTTTTGCGGCTTGCCGCCGACCCGACCGTGAGACGTCACTTTGCGGGAGATCTTCGCTTTTCGGAACTCGTCGCTCACGCCGCGCGAAACTTGGGCTTGATTGTCATCGACGAGCTTCCCGACCTTTTAAAGGAGCCACTGCTCTCAGAGCAGCTTCTCATTTTATGTTCCGTGCTGGGCGAATCTGGGGGCAAAGTTATAACGACATCTACAAGGGGAATTCCGCAGCGCCTCGCTGGCGGGCTGGGAGGAAGGCTCCAACAGATCACCGTGCCTCCCATGGAGGTGAATGAGATTGCCGAAATGCTAGCTGAGGCTGGTGCGCCGACCACGTTTCGCGAGTCTACCTATGTTGACTTCATTTTGGGCATAACTCGCGGTCACCCTTCGCTTGTCTCGGCGGTAATAGCCTTTTTAAGACGTAGCGCATGGGCGGTGGGTGAGGAGCAGTTGACCGCATTGATTAGTGGTGATATCGCCCGCGAGGTGAAGACGGAGACCGTGCGCAGGGTTGCGAGTCTAGTAGCGAACGGCGAAGCTCGGGAGCTGCTCTATCGGCTGTCCCTCGTAGGTCGAAATTTCAACCGCGACACGGCGTTCGTCATCGCCAGTGTTCCACCACCAATCTCTCAGCCGGGAGAGCACCTTAATGAGTTAGTCGGCCCATGGGTCAATCGGCTGCCAAATGACAGGATGGAGGTCTCGCCGCTGCTCAGCCAAGCGTGGCAAGAAACTCTAAGCCCTGAGCGTCGGCAAAAAATTCACCGAGCGATCGCTCGCCATTATCTGAGACAACGTGAAATCGATCAGCATGAAGCCTCTCAGATCATAGTGCATTCTCTCGCGGGTGAAGACTGGCGGTTGCTTGTAGGCTTTCTGTTGAGGCTTGCTATCCAGCTTCGCACTCGCACCGAGGCCGCAGCTTTCGACTTCGTGACGCTGTTGTTCACTTCGGGGTGGCCGGATGGGATGGCTGTGTCCTTCCGCATTATGTTCCGGGCTATCCAAGTGCGTCTGCTGATGCTTTTGAATAGGGACGAGACTTCTTTTGCCGAAGACCTTGAACGCCTAACCTCGCAGTCGGAACAGGAAGCTCTGCCGGCAGTCCTCACCGCTTTCCTTCTCGTGGGGCCGATGAATCCGGCGGCACGGCCAGGACTTCTGGCGCGACGGGTCCTCCAGGCTCGCCGCGTCTTAGGTCGTCTTCCGCAGGACCTCGCTGGTCTCTCCGGGGACGTTCCCTTCGAGTCGATGATCTGGTTGGGCGTGACGAAGATGAGACAGCTGAACGACGTTCGCGAGGTGCTCGGCGTCTTGAAAGAGATGACCCCGGAAGAAAGGGCCGCGTCGCTCTCCTACTCCCCCTCGGTCGATGCGACTCAGCTGTTTGTAGACCAGTGCTGGATGCTTGAGCTTCGAAAGGAAGAAGACAAGCGCGACTGGGAGGCCGTCCTCAAAGCGCTAGACGGAGTCCGTGGTGTTGCTGAAATGCCTGGCTGTGGGAGCCTGCTGGCACCCGCGGCGCGGGCTCGGGCAATCGTTCTCGCGGATCACCTCGGGCGCCACGAAGAAGCTCTAGATGTGATTGAGCAACGCTGGGAAGACGTGGACGCAAATGGCCGTTTCCTACTGGAGTACACGGCTGGCTGCATCATGCTCGATAACAGCACCCCTCAGCAAGCGCTTGAACGCTTTCGGCGGGCGCTGGCACTAGGCGCAACCGCGCATGCGTTTTTGCGGTTTGACGCAGCACGTTTTGCTACCGAGGCGGCAGGCCGCAGCGGGAACTGGGTGGAGGCGATTGAACTCGTGAAGACATTCTTGAGAATCTCCAAGTCGGAGAAGCTTGATAGCATTCTCGCTTATGAGCGTTTTGAGATGATTGGAGAACTGGCTTGGGCGTGGTGGAAGGTGGGTAACGCACGAAGGGCGTGTGCCGCGATGTCTGCCGTTGTTCGCTCCCTCGCGAGAACACCCAAATTTGAAGAGCCTCGTTTCCGCGAAGTCTTCCAAAAAACCGGACATGTCCTCGGATGGATGGTCTCAGTTGAGAAACATCGAGAACCTCCGTCACATACCATAGACGGTAGCCGGTACACTGAGCCGTTTCCCGGAATCTTCCTGCGATCGCGGCCTGCAATCGGAACAGCGCCCGTTCGTATGCTGACGCATGTTTTGTGGGTTCAACTAGGGTGGTTAGCGATGAGTGCTGGGTTAATTGGTCTCGCCCGCAAATCGTTGCTCGCGGGAAGGGCCGCCGCAGAATCGGCCGGGTTTCGTGCGTTTTGTTGTGTCGTTGACCTCGATCTGGGAAAGGTCGCCGTGCGGTCGGGCGATTATGCCGAGGCTCTGCGACGAGGGATCCTAGGGATTCGGTCATTGGCGATTTCACGAAGCGGGGAAGGCCGAGCCGATTTCATAAGTAGCACGTTCCCATTGGATGAGGTGTGGGCAAGCCTTAGCCAGCAGCAGCGTCGAGAGGCCGAAGCTGTATTGTTTTGGGCCATCGTCGGCCCCGCGATCACTCGGACACTGGCTTACGCTGGCGCGGGTGAAATCGGGTCACTCACCGAAAGCTTCGAGCGGCTTTTTTCAGAATCGGCGGAGGAATTGAGCGATATCAATTACTGGCTCGACTTGCTACGGGAGGTGCGGATCGCCTTTAGTCCTCTTGCGATTCAGGAGACAATTCGCGGGCAGATCGATCGGCACTCAGGTGATCTTGAAAAGGTTGTCCTGCTTTATCTTGCTTTAGGAGAGGCTCCTAATGCGACACTCGCGGATAGTTGTGGAGCGCAGGCGGTGGCTTTTGAAGTTCTCTTACGAACGCTCCCGGCCAGCGACCCCATGACGCATGACATCGCTCGCTATTTGATCAGCTTTTGGCGACGAATGGCCGAGACCCAACCTTTTGCTTTGAGGAGACCGCATGTGTTTAGAGTGCGTATGATGTCTGCACGTGAGGTGTCTCTAGGACATGCCGCCCAGATCCTCTTGTGGGCGGCCGAGGCAACGGGAACTACCCTGGGGCCAGAGCTCAATCGGAAGCTGGCCCAAGCTGTGGAGCGGGAGCAATTATCGCCGATTGACACGCCGTGAGGTCACCCTCGTAGCGTCAATGCGTCGTGCAGGAAAGCCCCAACAGGTCACGGACAGAGTGATGACCAGTGGGGACAAGTCTTGCAATCATACATGTTGCTCGCCCCCGTCCCCGCATACGCGACCGCGATGGAATCCTTATGGACATCCAACCCCACAAAGTGTGTACTGTGTACCATGGCTGACCTCCGAGCTCGTTAATTGAATGTGCCGAGAGCACGTTGGGGCTTTGGCCTCCCATAGGCTAACCCGCGTGGTGAGCCGGAGGTCAGCCTTTCACCGCGGAAGTCATACTGTCTATACGGCGCAGTCGGGGATCAAGGTTCTGAGATGAAAAGCTGTACCTATTGCGACCAGCCTGGCGACACCGACGATCATGTCCCGCCCAAACTGCTATTTGCAAAACCGAGGCCGCGCCTCATCACTGTTCCAGCTTGCAAAGCGTGCAATCAGGGTGCATCGCTCGATGATGAGTATCTTCGACTGGTCTTGGTTCTGGAGGACCAAGCAGCCCGGCATTCCGAGGCGCAGCGGGTGCGAGAGGCGGTCATGAGGTCCATCGAGAAGCCCACAAAGCTGGCGTTCCGAAAGGCTCTGTTCTCCCGAATACGATACCTGCAGCGTAGGTCGCCTGCGGGGCTCTACCTGGGAACCGTTCCTGGCTATCGCGTCGACCACAACCGCCTGACTCGGGTGATCGAGCGAACTACCCGTGGCCTCTTTCTTCATCACGTCGGGCGTCGCCTCCCCCTCGAGTGCACAGTGAAGACTTTCACCTCCATGGGACTCGCGACGTCGGACCCGGCTACCATCGCGATCGTCCGTTCGGTCGTTCGCGACACGGCTGTGAATCCACTCCTTGAAGTTGGAAGAGATCAGGCATTCTGCTATCGCTTCGCAATCGTTGTCGACCAGGAGGACTCTTCTGCGTGGGTCTTTGTGCTCTATAAGGCGATCTCGTTCATTTCCTTCACCATCGGTCGAAGCTCAACCAAAAGCGCCGTATAACAATACAATGCAGCTGCCATCTGCCCCCCTGTGCTGCTTACGGCCGTGATGGGCGCCTGGCGCCGAACCCGCATGTTACAGTGTTCGTCCTGCAGCGGGGGGGGGGCAGCTGCAGCTGATTGTCGAAGCGTTTGGCCATCTGACGAAAGCGGGCCGAGTCATTAATCGCGCCTTAGTAGAGCAAAATGGGGTCAGAGAACAATTTCTTTGATGGAGGGGATGATCGGGCAACACGTAGTGGAGGAAACCTCGTGAGACTGTGAAAACCAGAAGCGGCAATCCTGGAAAAATGTACTCACCCTGTTTTCCTGTACTGAAGCGCGTCAGGAATCGCAGGGAGTGCTTACTGGCCCGAGTGAGGAGTTCGGTATGCTCAGAAGATCAGTACTCGCGCTGGCGCTCGTAGTGACTCTCAGCGGGTGCGCGAGTGAGTCAATCAGGTTACGCCATACGACAACGGGCGAAACCGTGACGTGCGGTCCATATTCGTATGTCCCGTCGATCACGCTTGCCGAGATCCGCTTGCGCGACTGTGTTCGCGATTTCAAGCAAGCGGGATACGAGCGGATTCCGTAGCTGCTCCCATGCGGTCGAGCTGGTCAGGCGTGTTTGGTGTCGTCAGGCGTGTTTGGTGTCAGGCTTGACTATTGACTTTCACGGGCAGCGGGCGGATCAGCTTGTCGATGTCGCACTGGCGAGTGCCGATCGTGCCGAGGGAGACAACCTCGGCCCGGCGGTCCTCCGGCGCGTAGGCGACGGCGATCGAGTCTTTGTGAACGTCAAGACCGACGTAAACGGTTCTGCTAGACTTGTCCATGGCTGACCTCCGAGCTCGTTGGTTACATGTGCCGAGCACACGTTGCGGCTCTGGCCTCCCATAGGCTAACCCGCGTGGTGAAGCCGGGGGTCAGCCTTTCGATGCGGAAGTCATAATGTCTAGCCCCCAACAGCGAACGCTTGCGGGAGGCGCCCTAACTGGCGTAATCTCAAGCCATGCGTTGGGAAGAGCGGATCAGCATCACACCCGGAGTGCGAAGCGGGAAACCCTGCATCAAGGGTACTCGGATCACGGTCTACGACATTCTTGAATATCTCGCCGGTGGGATGACCGATGACCAGATCCTAGCAGACTTTCCATCTCTGACCCGCGAGGACATCCGCGCGGCCCTAGCTTTCGCGGCTGCTCGCGAGCGCCGGCTCAGCAGCTCCTCGGCCGCGTGAGCCTGCTGTTTGACGAGAACCTCAGCCCGGACCTCATTCGAAGGGTCGCGGGTTCGTATCCCGAGAGTAAGCACGTCGAACTGGCAGGACTCAAGGGGTATTCCGATGTCGACGTGTGGGAGTATGCCGCTCGACACGGCCTCACCCTCGTCTCAAAGGACAACGACTTCCGCTAACTCAGCTTTCTCAGAGGGCACCCGCCTAAAGTCATCTGGCTCAATGTAGGGAACGCTGGAACCGATGCGATCGGCTACTGCTCGCGAGCAATCGTGAGCGAGTACAGGCTTTCTTGTCAGAGCCAGGGGAAAGTCTTCTTGTGCTGGAACTGCGGCTAGAGGATACGGGCTAACCCCGGAGTAGAGCAGGCGCCGGGGAGTGCCTCCCCCGATAAAGTAGACACCTCGACCTAACAACCAATGGGGTGTCTGGTGGGCAGGCCGATTGGTCCGAAGAAGGTCCATCGTTACAGCACGGCGTTCAAAACCACCGCCGTCAAGTTCAAGGCCTACATCCGCTTCTACAACCACCACGGCCTGCACTCCGGCATTGACTACGCCACACGCCGGAAGAGTATGAGAGATTGGGGCCGTGAAGCCGTGTCCACTTTTTCTGGGGACGGTCACGGACCGCTTCGCGGTTCGCAAGCGATCGAAGGCGTTATGCCACAACCTTAAGCTTGGTTGACATACCTTATTAGGTATAGCCATAATATGTTATGTGGCGCATCGAAGAGCACCGCCGGGTGGACAAACAGGTCTTGGCGGTCCCAAAGGATATCCTCAAGCGGTATGAGAAATGGAAGGACATTGCGGCGATATCTGGCCCGGCCGGGCTCCGTCTGATCAAGGGCTTTCGCGATGAAGCCCTTTCGGGCGAGTGGCGAGGGTACCGATCCTCTCGGCTCGGACTTCAATGGCGCGTCATCTATCGCGTTGTTGCGGAGAAACTGCTCTTCCAAGTCGCGTCGATAACCGCGCATGACTATCGGAGGCCGTAGATGAAAAAGTATCGTCCCGCTAAGAAACGCGTCACGGTTTCGGTCGGCGAGTCTGTCCGCATTCTTCGTGAGCTTCAGGAGTTGAGCCAGAGCGAGTTAGCGCGTCTTACCAACATTCCCCAGGCCGCCATTTCGGCCATTGAGAATGATCGAGTCCGTTTGGGTGTTGAGCGGGCGAAGGTTCTCGCCCGGGCGCTCAAGTGCCATCCCGGCGTCCTAGTATTCCCCGGCTGGGAGCTTCCTGGCAGGGCGGCGGCATAACGAGTCGCTCCACCGGACGCAATGCCTCCCCCGATAAAGTAGACACCTCAACCTAACAACCGAGGGGGTGTCTGATGGCCAAGCCGATCGAACCGAAGAAGGTCGATCGCTACAGTGACGCGTTCAAAGTGGCAGCGGGTGAAAAGGGCTACAACCACCACCGCCTGCACTCCGGCATTGACTACCACACGCCGGA
>DATEAO010000226.1:0-3313 GCA_035288345.1 Candidatus Methylomirabilota bacterium
GATGGACAGCGCCGCGGCTCCGGCGAATGTCCAAAGGAGCTTTTGTTCCTCCTCGGTAAACTCTCGCGGCTCACTGGTGAACAATATGAGGGCGCCCAGGGCCTCGTCAGCCCGAAGCAGAGGGACCGCGAGCGATGAAACCAGCCCAGCCGGTTTGAACCATCTCCCGCCGCCGTCCATGATGGGGTCTTCAGCCAGAACGGGAGTGTAGCGGGCCTTCCGATGTGTCATCGTCCACCACACAGCCCCTTCACCTTTCGGGAGTCGCGTTGGAAACTCCTCGGCATTCTTGATGAGGTCGGGAGCCGCCACCGTGGCGCCGATCACGGCATCACCGGTGAATGGGTCGACGACCCAGAGCCTCGCCATCGATACGTGGAGGAGCTGAAGCGTTCCCTCAACGACCGCCTGAAAGACCCGCGGTGTGTCGAGCGGAGCGGTCACGGTTTGAATCAGGGTCGTGAGCTCGGTGAGACGCTCAGTCTGGCGTTGGAGCACTATGGTCCGCTCAGTAGCTCGTTGCTCGAGGCCTCCCGAGTCGGTCTGGAGCGCGCGCGCTCCAACCCCCCGCCAAGGCACCCGATCGACGGGTAAAAGCAGGGCAGTGAAGAAGGCCATCCAACCCGTGAGAGAAACTGCCCAGACAACACCCTGGGTCGATGGAATAGAAGAGAGACCGAAGCTCAAGGACAGCATGAAGACGACAACGCAAAGAACGCGAAGAATGGCAAAAGAATTGATAGTCGAGCGCTTCACTGGAAGACTCCCATCGTTAAATCGGACTTTCAGCAACGGTGCTGGAGTCCTATTTTTCCGTGAGCTTAGCCGTCCCGCCGTTCTTGGCTGTGCTCAATCAGGTGGGATCCTCGGTTTTCGGCGCGATGGGCAATAAAGACTCGAGGTCTTGGGGCGAAAGGGACTCAGAAGAGAGGGTTGAGAAGCCTTCAGCCCGCGCGAACGGACCTGCCGCGCGGGCGTGTCACTTGCCGTGAATGGCGCGCCAGACCTTCTCCGGCGTGAGGGGCATATCAAGATGGCGGATGCCGAATGGCGCCAAAACGTCCACAACCGCGTTGACCATTGCGGGCGGCGCAGCCACGGTCCCTGTTTCGCCAGCTCCTTTCACCCCGAGCGGGTTGAGCGGGCTGGGGGTCACCGTGTGCGCCGACGTAATGGGGGGGGACGTCGTCAGCCCGAGGGATCGCGTACTCCACGAAGCTCCCGGTGAGAAGTTGGCCCTCCTCCTCGCTGTAGACCACGTGATCGAGAAGCGCCTGGCCGATTCCTTGAGCGAGCCGGTGATCAGCCGCGGGTCGTCGACCCGCTTCATTGGCCGACCGATGTAGCGAATCGAGTCGCCCGCTGGCTTCACATCCGAATCGGCCGTTCAACGGGAACGGCGCGCTTTTTGAGACCGGAGCATCGCCCAATCCACCAAGAGGCGCCGGTCAACGCCCGGCTTTCTCGATGAGCAGAGCAAGCTCGTCGGCTTCCCGCGGGTCCAGTGGCCGGAGTTGCTCCAGCACCTTTTTCGCCTCGTCGAGCTTCCCCATCTGGACATACGCTTCGCCAAGATACTCGAGCGCCTGCGAGTACTCCGGACGAAGCCTCAGGGCTTCCTGATACGCCTTGATCGACTCGTCGTATCGTCCGAGCTTCCTCAGGGAGTATCCGAGGCCGTTCCACGCCTCCGGCATCGTGGGTTTGAGCCGCGCCGCTTCCCGATAGGCCTCCTCGGCCTTTCCCCACTCATTTTTCTTGGCAAACTCAAGCCCCCGGTTGTACCGCGACTCTGCGGTCACCGCCGGCGCGCGGGAAAGATAGGGATCAGGAAACAGGCCACTGTCAACCGCGTGGGCGACCGTGGCCGTGAACGCCAGGAGGAGTGCGCTGACGAACCCGTAAATCATCGTGAACCTCCTTCTAAGTGTCGCCGGCCATTGCGGGAATAGTAGTTGGAACACTCCACCGCTGTCAAGGCAACCGGACTCGAACGAGCCCTAGTAGGCTGCTGAAAAAGGCCCATCTGCCGCGTTGGCTTCGTCGCTCGTCGTTGCAACGTACATCCAAGTACGCCTCACTCCTCGCTTCCTCGCCGCCTTGCATCTGGACCTTTTTGAGCAGCCTGACAGTAGCAGGAGTTTTTCATCACGATCCGGCGCTAACGACTCTTCGGCTCCCCTCGAATTTTTTCGACAAGCCGACCGGCTTCGGACTTCACCCGGTTCAGGAGCCGCCGCGCCCAGACGAACTCGGTGGCAAGGATTGCCAGCCCAACAGGAATGACCAGAAACGCCGGTCCCGGAAGAACCAGCAAAGCCACCCCCATGAGAAGGATTGAGCCCCCGACCACCAACACAATCAGCCGCCGGGCTTGGGTGAGCGTCTGAACAATGAAGTGTTTCATGGAGTCCCCCGTACCGTCCCATAGTACCATTTCCACCTCTCGTAACTTCCTGCTTGCTGACTCACGAGAAGCGATTTAATTTCGGCACTGACAGCACTTTAGACGAGAGAGGATCAGATGGGGCATCCCCGGATCGGCCGGCTATCAGCCCGCGCAGCAGCGCTGATCGTCTTGCTCGCTTTGGCTTCGATTTCATCCTCGAAGACAGCGATCGATCCCTCTGTCCAGCGCGGTCAACAGATGTTCGCCAAGCACTGCGCGATCTGCCACGGCCCTCTCGGCAAGGGAGATGGCGCGGTGGGGAACGCCATGCCCGTCAAACCTGCTGACCTTACCGATGGGCGGCTGATGAACCCGTTGCCTGATCATGCTCTGGCAAAGATTATCGGCGAGGGTGGGCAGGCTGTTGGACTCTCTCCCCTCATGCCAGGGTGGAAGCCGTTTCTGACCCCACGTGAGATTCAAGACCTCATCGCCCACATCCGCACGCTGGCAACTCCGCCGTTTGCGCCTGAGGAGACGCTCCCGGTGCCGGCGGCGCCCGAAGGACCTGAGCAACCGATCTTCTTCAGCCACCTCGTTCACGCGGGCAGGTTCAGGATCGACTGCCAGTACTGCCACGCGGGCGCGCGAAGAAGTCTCGCGGCGGGGATCCCGTCTGTGGAGCGCTGTATGGGATGCCACAAGATCGTGGCCGCTCAAGGGAACCCCGAGGTTCAGAAGCTACAGAGTTACTACCAGCGAAGGGAGCCCATCCCTTGGGTGAGGATCTTCAAGCTCCCTGAATACACCTATTTCCCGCACAAGAATCACCTGCGCGCCGGCGTTCAGTGCCAGACCTGTCACGGGCGAGTCGAAGCGATGGAGCGGCTCCACGCGAGGACCGGGCAGAGCCTCGTGAACGAT
>DATEAO010000227.1:0-4720 GCA_035288345.1 Candidatus Methylomirabilota bacterium
GGGCCGAGTGCCCACGCCGCAATGATCCGGGCGCCCGGGTTCACACCCGCCCGCGCTCATTTCGCACTTTCCGCGACGACTTCTAAAATCAGGCTTGCGATGCGCTCTTGGGCGTCGGGAATCGCGAGAGTTTTCCCTTTCTCGCCCATCGCTTTGAGACCGGCCGGGTCTGAGAGAAGCCCGCGGACCTCATCCAGCAGTCGCTCGGGTGTGAGATGAGCGTCCTGAATCACTCGGGCGGCTCCGGCCTCGGCCATCAAGCGGGCGTTCTCAGCCTGCTCGTCACCACTCGATCCGGGGAGAGGGATCAGGAGCGCGGGCTTCCCGAGATGAGCGCACTCGTTCACGGTTCCTGCTCCGGCCCGCCCCACCACAAGGTCTGCTGCTGCATAGACCTCTCGAAGCTCAGCGCCCACATACGGACGGAGCTGATACCGCGCTCGTCGGTCTTGGGGAAGCTCGCGCCCCAGCGCCTCAAGCCATGGTCGGTCTCCAGTGGTGGGCTGGTTCCCGCACTGGTGAATCACTTGGGTGAGGCCGAGAAGCGGGGTGAGGACGGCTCCAACAGCTCGGTTGATTCGATGAGAGCCCTGAGCGCCACCGGTAATGTAGAGGGTCGGGAGCCCGGGATCCAGGCCGAGCGCGGCAATCGCGCGGTCGCGCTCTCCGCCCGCAAGCTCGGGCCTGAGAGGGTTTCCTGTGACCACGCACTTCTCCTTCGGGAACCGTCGAATCGAGATCGAATAGCTCACCGCGACTTTCTCGGCGACGCGGGCCGCGATCCGATTCGCGAGCCCTGGCGCGGCCACCTGCTCATGAATCACCACCGGAATCTTGAGGCTCCAGGCTGCGAGCACGGGCGGGAGCGCCACAAAGCCGCCGGTGGCGAAGAGCAGGTGAGGCCGAAGCTCGCGAAGGAGTTTCCAGGACTCCACAGCGCCTCGAGGCACGCGAACGAAGAGATCAGACAGGTTCCGGCGGTCCCAGTAGCGCCTGAGCTTTCCCGTGCTGATCGGGCGGTAGGCGATTCCGGCCGCTGGGACAGTCTGGGCCTCGACTCCGGTCCGGCTTCCGATCCAGGTCAATTCGACGGCGTGACCGAGTTTGGCTCTGAGAGCGTGAGCGACCGCGAGGCCAGCGCTCGTGTGCCCCCCCGTCCCACCGCCAGTGATGACGAGCCGCAAGTCTTTAGAATGCGGAATGCCCTTGACCGGCCGGTCAAGGGCGGAATGCGAAACGGGAGATCTCGCTCTCTCCATCTCTCACTCCGAATTTTCCCGAACTCCGAACTCCGAACTCCGAACCCCGAACCCCGAACCCCGCTTCTCAGCGTGGCGTTCGAGGGCAAGCTGGATCAGGCGGTGGATCAGCTCTGGGTAGGGAATTCCTGAGGCTGCCATGAGCTTCGGGTACGCCGACGTCTGCGTGAAGCCCGGAATCGTGTTGATCTCATTTACCAAGACCCTGCCATCCTCGAGGAAAAAATCCACGCGCGCCATCCCCGCGCAATCGATGGCGCGAAACGCCTCGCGTGCAAGCTCCTGGAGACGCGCGGTCTCTTGAGGGGTGAGCGGCGCGGGAATGACAAAGCGTGTCAGACCCTCGGTGTACTTGGCTTCGTAGTCGTACCACTCCTTCAGCGGCATCACCTCGCCCGGGAGCGACACCAGAGGGTCGTCGTTTCCAAGGACGGCAACCTCAAGCTCCCGCCCGACCACCGCGCGCTCGATCATGATCTTCCTGTCAAAGCGCCCCGCGTCATTCAGGGCCTGTGGGAGAGCCGGTGGCTCTGCCACCTTGGAGATCCCCACGCTCGATCCCTGGTTCGCCGGCTTGACAAAGCAGGGGAACCCGATCTCATTCGCCACGCGATCCTCGATTGCGAGCGGCGCATCTTCCCACGCGCGACGAAGGACCAGCAGCCACTCCACCACGGGAAGTCCATGGGCGCGAAAGAGGATCTTCATCATCGCCTTGTCCATCCCCGCCGCGGAAGCGAGGACCCCGGCCCCAACGTAGGGGAGATTCGCCAGCTCCAGCAGCCCCTGAAGCGTGCCGTCCTCGCCGAACTGGCCGTGGATCAGTGGAAAGACCACATCGATCCGGCTCGCCAGCCCTGGCGGCAACCCGCCGGGCTCAGCCACGCGAGGCGCAGTATCATCGGGCGGGTCGCCCGAAACCGAGAGCTTCACACTCGAGGCGTCAGCGAGCGTCTCCAACGGGTCCCCGCCCGCAAGCCAGCGGCCATCCTTGGCAATTCCGATTGGGACCGGCGCGTAACGGCTGCGATCAATCGCGGTAAACACTGATGCGGCCGAGGCCAGCGAGACCTCGTGCTCTCCGGAGCGGCCTCCAAAGATGATGCCGACGCGGACCCGCCTCATCACTGATGGTCTTGCGGTTGCCGCACGCTTCGCCATCGAGCGAGGCGCTGGCGAATCTCCGCCTCGAGGCCGCGATCTGTCGGGCGATAGTAAATCCGCCCTCTCAGCGAGTCAGGAAGGTGTTCCTGATCGACACACGCGTCAGGCGCGTCGTGAGCGTACTGATAGTCCTTGCCATAACCGAGGCTGGCCATCAGACCGGTCGGCGCATTTCGGAGATGAAGGGGCACAGGCTCAGCAGGTTTGTCGATCACGTCTGTTTGGGCTTCGGTGAAGGCCTCGTAGACCGCGTTGGATTTGGGAGCGCAGGCAAGATAGAGCGTGGCCTGTGCCAGCGCCAGCTCTCCCTCTGGAGAGCCGAGGAAGTGATAGGAGTCTTTCGCCGCGATCGCGACCTGGAGCGCGAGCGGGTCCGCGTTGCCAACGTCTTCAGACGCGAAGCGGACCAGCCGGCGGGCGATGAAGAGCGGATCTTCGCCGCCTCCAAGCATCCGAGCCAGCCAGTAGAGCGCGCCGTCCGGGTCGGAGTCTCGCAAGGATTTGTGAAACGCGCTGATCAGGTTATAGTGCTCCTCGCCGCTCTTATCGTAGAGAAGAGACTTTCGTTGCGCCGCATCTCGGATCAGCTCCTCTGTGATGGTTCGGCCTCCGGCGCTATCTGGCGAGGCCAGCAGGACAGACAGCTCCAGGATGTTCAGCGCCGAGCGGGCGTCCCCGCTGGCAAGAGCCGCGATCCGCTTGATCGCGTCAGGAGAGGCCGCGACCCGATAGCGACCGACCCCCCGTTCGGCATCTCCCAACGCCCGCTGAAGGAGGCTGACGAGGTCTGAATCGGAGAGCCGGTGAAGCGTGTAGACGCGGCATCGGGAGAGGAGGGCCGAATTGATCTCAAACGACGGATTCTCGGTGGTGGCCCCCACGAGGAGAATGGTCCCCTTCTCCGCGTGCGGGAGGAAGGCGTCCTGCTGCGATTTGTTGAATCGATGGATCTCGTCGACGAAGACGATCGTGCGTCTCCGGTAGAGGGAGAGCTCCTCCTTGGCCGCCGCCGTCACCTGGCGGATCTCTTTGACCCCTGAGAGCACAGCCGAGAACGCCACGAAGCGCGCGCCTGTCAGATTGGCGAAAAGGAACGCCAGGGTGGTCTTCCCCGAGCCCGGCGGCCCCCAGAGGATCATCGAATGAAGCTCACCGGCCTCGATCGCCCGCCTTAAAATTGCTCCCGGGCCCACAAGATGCTGTTGCCCGACCATCTCGTCGAGACTTCTCGGGCGCATCCGGTCGGCGAGCGGCGCCACGCCCTGCCGGTAGTTCTCCGCCACTTCCGAAAAGAGATCCATCATTGCAGCACGGCCCTTGACACTGTTCGTGTCAAGGGGGCTATCGCCCGCCCGTGCTCGCGTGCATTCAGAAACTTGCGCTTCCTCGCCCGGGCTGCGCCCGCCCGCGCCCGAACCCTGAGATTGCGCGGGCAAAGCCCGCGCTCGCGTGCAAATCGAGGTCGAGATTGTGCGCCGCCGCCGATCATGCACCCATTATAGCGAATCAAGATCGCAGATGTCGGATCTCGGATCTTCCAGCAGGAGGGGCGAGTCCCAACCACTCCCCCTCCTGGATCTCCCCCACCTGGGTTTATCAGCACGCGAGCTATTTTGGACTCAAGTTTCTATTCGCTTCACGCTTCACGTTCTTGACCGGCGCTCGGTCCGCGTGGTATCTCTGGATCAATCATGATGGAGTCGGCGAGATCGCTGATCGTTTTCTCGTGGTTGATCTTCCCGCTCATCTCATTTTCATCTCCACCTTCTGCGCTCGCGCTGCCTGAGGCCGAGCGGCTCTGGCTGGTCGGCGAGCAGGCATTTCAGGACAAGCTCTACTCACTGGCCAACAAGAACCTCGAGCGGTTTGTCCTCCGCTATCCTCAGGATTCGCGCTTTCCGGATGCGGTGCTCCTGCTCGGGAAGGCTCGCCTCGCGACCGGTCAGGCGGAACCAGCCCTGGAGAGCTTCCGTCAGGCCCAGCGGTTCCCCGCGCCGCCGGGGAAAGATGGCGAAGCCAAGTTTTGGGAGGCGGAAGCGCTCTTCCGCCTCAAACGATACGGTGAGGCAGCGTCGGCGTATGAGCGCGTCATCAGCGCCGGCTCGTCGTTTGCGCCTGATGCCTCCTACGGGCTCGCGTGGTGTCAGCTCCAAGAGAAACACACCGAGAAAGCCGTCCGCACCTTCCAGACCCTCCTCGATCGGTGGCCGACCCACGCCGTCGCCGCCGGCGCGACGTATCATCTGGCTCGGCTCCACGCCGAAGCCAAGCACCACGCTGAAGCGGTCGCGCTCCTC
>DATEAO010000228.1:0-11219 GCA_035288345.1 Candidatus Methylomirabilota bacterium
CTTGCTCGCTGGAGCTTTTGAAGTGGGCTCCCGCCGCAATCAACCAGGAGCAGCTCCTCCTCGCCTGAAAACGCGAGCCACGTGGTGTCACGCTGGAGTGTCGGGATCGCAGCCGACGTGCCGAGAAAGGTGAAGGACATGGCCGAATAGTAGGTGGATCGTGAGAGAGAATCAAGGAGAGAGGCGGGGTAGGCCGGAGGGAAGAAAAGGGCTCATGAACGAGTTTGATGTCATCACGTTTGATTGTTATGGGACGCTGGTCGATTGGGAGCGCGGGATCGTGAACGCGTTTCAGTCAGAGGTGTCGCGAGATGGTGTCCGTCTTGATGCCAATGCCATCATCGCCGCATACATGGCTGAGGAACCCGCAGTAGAGTCTGAGCACTTCCGGCCCTACCGGGACGTGCTTCGCGAGACAGCGGCTCGGGTCGCGCGGCGGCTTGGGTGGACGATTACGCCAGAGCGCGCCGACTTCCTCTCCTCGAGCCTCCCAAGCTGGCCTCCGTTCCCTGAGACCAACCCGGCCCTCACGCGGCTTGCCCGCAGGTTCAGGCTGGGGATTCTCTCAAACGTCGATGACGATCTGCTCGCGGCAACGCGGCGGCATCTCACCGTCACGTGCGACCTGATCGTGACCGCGCAGCAGGTGGGGTCCTACAAGCCAGGGCTTGCTCACTTTCGTGAGGCGATGGCTCGAACCCAAGGCGCGCGGCTGCTCCATGCGGCCCAGAGCTACTTTCACGATGTGGAGCCTGCGCGTTCGCTCAATCTCCCCGTGGCTTGGATCAACCGGAAGGCCGAGCGCATCAACGAGGATGCAGTCGCGCCGACCTACGAGGTCAGAGACCTTCTCGCCCTCGCTGACCTGCTCGGCGTGTGAGCAGTGTGCCGGGGCCGGGGGCCAGGGGCCCGGAGCTAGCTCGATCAGCTTTTGCGGACCCCTGACCCCTAGCCCCTGGCCCCAAATCTGCGTCAGGTCCGGGAGCGGCGCAACAAGATCGGGACGAGTATCACGGCCACTGCCATTCCAATAACGCTGATCAGTTGGGCCACGCGGATCGGGCCCAGCATCAAGCTGTCTGTCCGAAGCGCTTCGGTGAAGAACCGGCCCAGCGAATAGAGCCCCACGTAGACCAAAAAGAGCGCGCCCGGAGCAGTCTGAAGTCGACGGCGAAACAGACCGACCAGCAGCAAGAAGATCAGGAAGTCCCAGAGGGATTCATAGAGAAACGTCGGATGGAAAAAGTCGTACTGGGCGTAGGCGAGCGGACGATGGGAAGGCGAGATGTAGAGCTTCCACGGAAGCGTGGTGGGTGTGCCGAACGCTTCCTCGTTAAAAAAGTTCCCCCAGCGCCCGATGGCCTGCCCCAAGGCCAAGCTCGGCGCGACGATGTCGAGGTAAGTGAGGAATGGGAGCCGCTTGCGCCACGCATACCACCCGCCGATCAGAAGACCACCAAGAATACCGCCGTGAATGGCCAGCCCACCCTCCCACACTGCGATGATCTTCTGCGGGAATTGCGTGTAGTAATCGAGGTTGAACACCACGTAGTAGAGCCTCGCTCCCACCAACGCGCCCAACAGCGAAAGCTCAGCCGCCTTGAGCAGCTGCTCGGGGTCGAGGTGGCGTCGGCGCGCCTCCCGGTAGGCCAGCCAGAGTCCGAGCGCCATCGCGGCTGCCATGAGCACGCCGTACCAACGGATTGCCAGCGGTCCAAGCTGGATCGCGATGGGGCCGGGGGACGTCCACATCAGCGTTGGGACTCCCGCAGCAGGCGGTCAGGGTCAAAGAGCTCGTCAGAAAGCCCACTATTCACTCGCACGCTCTTCACAGACACGACGCTAAACGGCTGGCCATCCAACAGTGTCTCTTGCTTGTACGGGTAAGAGATCCCGCCGACCATTGGCCGGAAATCGGAGAGCGAGAGCTCGATCCGCTTCAACCCGGCGGGAGTTTCCTCTCTCGTCACGAGGCGCACGACGCCATACTCAGGATCAAGCCAGACTGACGGGAGCGACTGATCGCCGGGCGTAGCCCCGATCACCGTGACCGCTCTTCCACCGTGCGTGCCCTGATGGACGAGGTCGGTGCGAATCCCGTGGCTCTGCCACTGAGCGAGGAGGTCCTGTGCGGACCGCTGGAAGGGAAAGATCAGGTCGCGCCGGTCTCTCGCGCGGTCTCCGGGTGGGGCTTCGCGAGCTTTCCCCTCGCTCTGCATCACGAGCCGAGAGCCGTTGAGGAGCGTGACCACCCGGGTGCTCTCCAACTGGGTCTCAAGGCGCCGCTTGTCGGGAGGTTTGAGATACAAGCGTTGCTCGCCGGACACTTTCTGGCCCGAGCCACTCGGGTCCACGATAACAATCTCCTGCGTGACCGCGAGGTCATTCACGGACACGGCCGAGACCTTGGAGAGGAACCGCTCCAGCAGAGTCCGCGCGTCCTGCGCGGCGGCCCGTGACGGCGCATGAAACAGAATCAAAAGAGAAAATCCGAATACAAATCGGCTGGCGCCCGTCACATGGTGCGTCATCGGCCCCTATGATGCCGGTCTCCTCTCGACTCTGTCAATGAAAACCCGTGTTCGGGGTTCGGTATTCGGGGTTCGCAAGCGATGCTCGCTTCTCGCCGCGGCGCGAGCGGGCGTCGAGACCAAAGCCCGACAGGCACGTGCAGCAGTTGGGCGGACAAACATGCCAGGGATTTCGGAATGTCGCCGGCTGAATTTATTGACACCTCTTGAGGGGTTTCTGTATAGTAAGTTTCAGAATTTGTTTCGATTTTTGACCTTTCCACTCATGACAAATGGAGAGCGCGTGTGATCACGAATAGCGGGTTTTCGGGCGGCTTGTTCGATCTGGTCCTGAACGCCGGGCCAGTCGCCAAGTTCGTCCTTGCATTGCTCCTCGTCTTCTCATTCGTCTGCTGGGCGATCATCTTCGAGAAGTGGTGGCAGCTCAGAAAGACCCGAAAAGAGACGGGTCGATTTCTTCGCGCGTTTCGTGAGGGCCGCCGCCACTCAACGCTCTTTGGCGCCGCAAAGAAATTCCGTGAGAGCCCGCTGGCGCGCCTCTACATCGCCGCGTACCAGGAGCTGGCCCACCCGCACCCCGAGGGCGACGCATTCTACGATGATCCGGATGAAGGCGTGTTGCCTGAGCGGCTTGACTCGGTGAATCGCGCGATGCGGAAGGCGTCGGCCGTTGAGATTACCCGCATGGAGCGGGCGCTCCCATTTCTGGCCACGACCGCGAGCGCGGCGCCGTTCATCGGCCTGTTCGGCACGGTGTGGGGAATCATGGCGGCGTTCCATAACATCGGCCGCGAAGGGTCGGCAAGCCTCGCGGTGGTGGCCCCCGGAATCTCCGAGGCGCTGATTGCGACCGCTGCCGGGCTGGCCGCCGCTATCCCGGCGGTCATGGGGTACAATTACTTCGTCAACCGGGTGAAGCATTGGGCCACGGAAATGGAAAACTTCTCCCTCGAGCTCCTGAATCTCCTCGAGCGACCCGGGCCGAAAGCGGCCAGGCAGGCAAAAGATGGCCTTTAAGCTCGCGTCCGCAGAAGGGGAGTCACGCCACCGCATCGGAACGTCGCTTGCCGAGATCAACGTGATTCCGCTCGTGGACGTGGTCCTGGTGCTTCTCCTGATCTTCATGCTGACCGCTCCCATGATGTATCGTGGGATCGACGTGAACCTTCCCAGAACCGCTTCGAAGCCCACCGCCACCGAAGAGCGTCTGGTCCTCACGCTCACAAAAGATCAAACCCTTTATTTGAACGACCGCCCGCTGCCGCTCGCCTCTCTCGAAACCCAGCTGCGCGATGTCATCAAGCGCCGAAACGATAAGACCCTCTACCTCAAAGCCGACCAGAGTTTGGCCTACGGGCTCGTGGTCGAAACAATGGACCGCTTGCGCCGGGCCGGAATCGAGCGGCTGGGGATGGTCACTGAGCCGCTCCCCCGTGAACGCTAATGCCGGTCCAACTAACTTCGCCTGACTGCGTTCTCGGTCGTCGCCAATCCTCAACGTACAACCGCGTACGCCTCCGGTTGGCTCCTCCCTCGGGCCTTGTCATGCTCGTCATTTGGACCGGCATCATGGAGGGGCGCTAATCCCGGGTGGGAGTTAGGAGCTGTGATGCCTCCAATTCATCGGCGGTTTGTCTCCATCATGAGAAGCGAGTCGCTCCCGCTCTCAGCGCTCGCGGTCTCGGCGCTTGGCCACTCGTTTCTCCTGGGAGGTCTCGTCCTCTCGACGATGCTCTGGCAGCAGGACCAGTCAAAGGTGTATGTCGTGAACCTGGTTTCGGGAATCCCAAGTCTCGGGCAGGCGACAACGACTCCGCCGGAAGCGCCATCACTTCCGGCACGGCCAATAGCGCCTTCACCCCCAGCTCGTGAAAGCAAATCAGAGGTTCGTGATCGTCAGGATTCAACAAAGCAGCCAGAGCCGTCGATGCCCCCGGCCCCGCGACCGGGCGCGCCCACCCTCCCGCGCCCCGGGGAAAAGGAGCTCCCCGCGCTGTCGCACTCGCCCGTGCCTGAACGACGCGTGATCGCCGCGTCCCCCGTGCCTCCTATCGGGCGCCCAACGGGATCACCAACAGCCCCTGTCAATTCCTCGATCAGTCTTGATGCGGGGAACTTCCCCTTCGCGTGGTACATCCGTCAGATGCACCAGAAGATCGAGGCGGAGTGGAATCGAACCCCGCCGGTGGCGCGCCCGGAACAGGTGCCCATCATCGTCGTCGAGATCCTTCGAAACGGAGCGATCAAGGCGCCGAGGATCGAGAAAAGCTCCGGGAACTCCGCCTATGACCGCGCCGCGCTCCGCGCGGTGCAGGACGCGAGCCCATTTCCTCCGCTTCCCCAGGAATGGACAAAGCCCTCTCTTCGCGTGGGCTTGGCGTTTGAGCTCTTGAAAGATCGAGGATAACGACATGATTGTTCGCCGCCTCGTTGTCGTGCCCTTTGCGATCTGTGGCCTCGCGATCATCGGTTGGGTGCTCTTGTCGCCCTCACTCACCCGCTCTCAAGGGACCGGGGTCGACGTGATGGTGAACATCAGGGCCCAGGGGGGGCAGAAGCTGAACATCGCGATCCCGACGTTCGCTGCGACCGGCGCTGACCCCGAGGGACTGGCCCGGCGCGTTCCCGAAATCATCGGCCGCGATCTGACCTTCTCTAATTTGTTCACGGTGGTCACCGGCGGATCGCCGCTCCCCGCGAGGGATCCGGCGGCCCTGAAGAAAAATCTCGCGGACTTCGCCGGGGCAGGCGCGCACGCCGCGCTGCAGGGACTGCTCTCGATCAAAGGCGACCAGGCAGAGGTGGAGGTCAGACTCTACGACCTCACCAGCGCGGATCAGCGCGTGATCGCATCCACGAAGTGGTCTGCCAAGATGACCAACCAGCGGCGGCTCGCTCATCGGATCGCCGACGATGTGGTCCTGCAGTTCACGGGCGAGCGCGGGGTTGCAGACACCAAGATCGCGTTCGTGGGGAAATCAGACAAGATCAAAGAGATCTACATGATGGACTACGATGGCGAGGAGCTGGTCCGTCTCACCACGACCCAGTCCACGAATCTCTTCCCGGTGTGGAATCCTGACAGTCGTTCCATCGCGTTCACGTCCTACATGCGCGGCTATCCGTTCCTCTACCGGCTCTTCCCATTTGAGCGGCGTCCCTTTCAACTCCTCGCGGGGTGGCCCGGCATCAACAGCTCACCGGCCTGGAACCCGGACGGAAAATCACTCTTGGTCACGCTCTCCAAAGACGGAAATCCTGAACTCTATCTCGTGCCGGTCGGAGGCACAGCGGCGCGTCGGCTCACGACCCACTGGGGGATTGACACGGATCCGTCGTGGTCGCCCACCGGGCGCGAGATCGCGTTCGTCTCCGAGCGCGCAGGGAGTCCACAGGTCTTTGTGATGGACGCTGAGGGCGCGAACGTTCGGAGGGTCACCTACGAGGGGAGCTACAACACGCAGCCACGCTGGGCCCCAAAGGGAGAGATGCTCGCGTATACGTCTCGGCAGGGCGTCTTCGACATCTGGGCAGTGAGTGCAGACGGATCGGGCCCCCGGCGCCTCACCGCCGGTCAGGGGAACAACCAGAGCCCTTCGTGGGCGCCGAACGGGCGTCATCTGGTGGTTGCGTCGAATCGGAACGGCCGCTGGCAGCTTGTTACGATGCTGGCCGATGGCTCGGCGCAAACGCTCCTGCCGACCGGGTCGATCGAGGCGACAAGTCCTTCGTGGTCACCTCGACTTCCGTGATAGAATGACGCCGAATCACTTTTTTCACGCCAAGAAAGGAGAGGTTCTCGTCATGGTCAGACGCTGGCAGTGCCTGACAATTATTCCTGTCCTAGGGCTTGCTCTCTTTTTGGTCGGGTGCCCGAAGCGGCCAGCCACCACGACAGCGGCCGCGCCACCTCCATCGACCTCGCCTCAGGTCACCGCTCCTGCGCCAAGCGCCGGAACAGGTCCGAGTGGCCCAGTGACCTCCACCCCGTCACCGACTCCCGCCCGGACCCCCTCGCCCGCGCCCCAGGTGGCCACGCCCACCCCCCCACCAGCACCGAGTGAGTTTGTCGCTGTCCCAGGGCTCAGAGATGTCCACTTCGACTTTGACAAGTCCGACATCCGAGCGGGCGACGCTAAGATCCTCGAAGCCAACGCCCAGTGGCTCAAAGACAACTCACGGAACCTTCTGCTTGTTGAAGGGCACGCCGATGAGCGCGGCACCAACGAGTACAACCTCGCGCTCGGTGAGCGTCGGGCGAAATCCGCGATGAACTACCTCGTCTCTCTCGGGGTCGCCGCCAACCGGATTACGATCATCAGCTATGGCGAGGAGCGCCCGTTTTGCGCGGAGCACAACGAGAACTGCTGGGCCAAAAACCGTCGGGCCCACTTCCTGACAAAGCGCCAGTAGCCCGGGCTGCGCGGTGAAACCAATCACTCCGCGGTTGGCCGTGTGGGCGGTGGCCCTGCTCGTGGGTGTGGCCGTGACTGGCTGTAGCGAGATCACGTCAGGGATCGGCGGAGGCTCCGTGGTGCGTGAGGACCTCG
Source organism: Candidatus Methylomirabilota bacterium (assembly GCA_035288345.1). Taxonomy (GTDB): domain Bacteria; phylum Methylomirabilota; class Methylomirabilia; order Rokubacteriales; family DATEAO01; genus DATEAO01. The sequence goes on from DATEAO010000228.1 coordinate 7,082, forward strand.
GCCAGGTCCGACAGGATCTGAACGCGCTTACACTGGGCATCCATCGCTCCAAAACGGAAACCGAGACGCTCCTCACCCAGATTGATCGCCGGGGTCGGGAGCAGGCCGAAGAGCTTCAGCGCCAGCTTGCTCAGCTCCAGGTTCGGACCGAGGGGATCAGCCAGGAGCTGGCGCGGATCACGGGGAAGCTCGAAGAGATCCAACACCGGCTTGATGGCGGGAACAGGCAACCGAGCAGCAGGATCCCTCCCCCGTCCCCGCTGGCCTCATCTTCAACTTCAACGCCGCCCGCGGTCACCCCGGGCCCGGCGAACCCAGCGGTGACATCGGGGACGCCAGCGACCCCGCCGCGAACCGCGCCGATCTCACGCGAGCCTCAGCCGTCTGACCTCTATCAGACCGCGTACATCGACTTCAGCAAGGGAAGCTACGCGCTGGCGATCGCAGGGTTTCAGGAGTTCCTCCGCCGCTTCCCCGATTCGGACCTCGCGGACAATGCCCAGTACTGGATCGGCGAGTCGCAGTTCAGCCTTGCTCGAGCGCATCAGAATCAGGATGACCCGGAGAAAGCCAAGCAGGCGTTGGAGCAGGCGGTGCAGGAGTTCAGGAAGGTCGTTCTCACCTACCCGCGCGGGGACAAGGTGCCCACCGCGCTCTACAAGGAAGCAGTGGCGCTCACGGAGTTGAAACAGAACTCACTGGCTGAAGCACGGCTCCGGTATCTTGTTGAGAACTTCCCGCAATCTGAGGAAGCCTCGCTGGCGCGTGACCGTCTGACCGCGTCGAGAAGCCCGGCTCAATAATTGCGACACGGGCGCCCGGGCTGTCGCCCGCCCGTGCTCGCGTGCATTCAGAGCCTTTCGCCCGTGCATTGAGCGGGCGAAGCCCGCGCTCGAAAAGGAACGGCCGCGAGCGAATGAACGGCTCGCGGCCGTTGGTGTCTGGACCCTACTGTCTGTCGTTAGGCGTCTGCCGCCGCATTTGCGCCGCGCCGAGATGCGAGCATCACAAGGCCCGAGGGAGGAGCCAACCGGAGCGTACGCGCTTGTACGTGAGGATTGGTGACGACCGAGAACGCCGTGAGGCGACGCATATCGGCGCGGCGCTAGTCTGTCTGATCAAGTCCAAAGACCCAGATCACCGTCAACGCTCGGTCGTGGCTGGTGAAGACCAACACTGTCGAACCGGGGTCTACCGCTTCTACTGAATGAACCGTCACAGCTTCGGCCTGGGGCGGCCCTCCCCACCAGTTCATCCCTTGCCAGGAGACCACTGTCAGGAGGGTCATCGCGGCAATCGCTGAGGCGAACGCGAGTCTTGGATGCGCGAGAGCAGGATGGAAGAGCCGGCGCCACCAGATTTCTGCTTGCGGATGAACCTCGCCGCTACGGAGTCTCTCCCGAACCGACGGCCAGAACTGACCCCAATCAGGCTCGGTCGCCGAGATCGCCGAGACCGAGCTGAGGAGGCTGCGGAGACGCTTGAGCTGCTCCACCTCCTGGCGGCAACCGGCGCAGCCAACCAGGTGCTGCCCGATTGCCCCTGTCTGCCTGGAAGTGAGCGCCCCTTCAAGGTATGCTCCCAGCCGCCGCCGCCGCAGAACACAGAAAACCTTCATGAGCCCTTGCCTCATTCCTTCGACGGGAGCACTCCTGCGGTTATTCGGTCTTCAATCGCGCGAAGCACCAGCCGTGCGGGCGGGGGGACTCCGCCGCGGCGGCATGCCGGGGATTCTTCCCGTCTACCGGCCAGGCATCAGCCGCGCAGGGTGCCGCGTCGGCTGCATGCCGGGGATATTAGGCAGGCTACTTCTCCCCCCATTTGTCCTGCTCACGCGCCTCGCAGAATGCAGACGAAACGGCGGTCGCGTAGAGCCAAGCGGACGCCGCGAAGAGCAGGAGTGCAATCAGAGTGATGCCGGCCATGATCCGCCGTCCCGAAGCTGGGGCTCAGCCGGTTTTGCCGCTTTGAGCCGCTCGTACTTCTTCCGGTCCTCGGCGGTGAAACTCAAGCGCAGCCCACGCGTCTCTTGCTGATAGCAGGCCCTGAGCACGGTAAGCCGGTGAAGAGTCTTTGAGAGACGCCCATCCTCGCGCTCAAGCCACAGCAACCGATCAGCCGGCGAGCGCGGTCTCAGGGTTTGGAACACCGGATCTTCCGGACGGCCTGTCTGTTCGTGGGGCAAACGAGCGAATTCTTCGCCTGAGCTGATCAAATCCCACAGGGCTGGCATTTCTTGGTCAATCTTCATTGTCGATCATCCTTTCGCGAATGCTTTTTAAGAAGGGAGCACGGTCCGGACCCGACGGACAGTCATTGGGAAACTTTTTTCATAGTCGGGGCCGCATACGAGAAAATTGGTAAAACTATTCCACCGTGCAGGTGGCATCGCTTCGCATGCTCTTCATCGTGTTCCGGTTTCTTCTCCAAACTCAGTGCCTGACCGCTTTTCACGAAGAGGGAATAGAGCAAAAGGCAGGCCAATCCCCTTCTGGGGGCGCTGCGTATTGAGGCTCGGACACGCGGAGAATCTACAAGCGATACTTGGGACGGATCCGACGCGGGGCGCCCGCGCCGGCCGAGAGGATAATGCGAATGCCTTCCTCAATCGTTAAATCAGTTCGAACGATCTCGCTTTTCTTCACGAGAATGACGTCCCCGAGATAGAGGTTGTTGGTGGGAACGTAGATGGAGGCCAGCTCATGCTTTCCCTCCAAGGTCTCGACTTCGATCTCTCCCGTCAGAAAGCCGAACACGTAGCTGCCCTCTCGAGGGTGCTGAGCCAGCACGACCTCTTTGAACCCGCCCCGTCTTTCTGGAGAGAACGCCTCGATCAGCTGCTTGACCGACGGGTAGACGCTTCGAAAGACCGGAATGCGGAGAAGAACCCGCTCAGCCCATTGGAGCACCTTCCTGCCGACCACGTTGGTCGCAACCGCGCCGATGAGAAAGAGCAGGAGCACCGCGGTGAGGAAACCGAGCCCGGGCACCCGGTGTCCGATGATCCGCTCGTACCCTGGGGAGAAGAGATCGTCGATCCCGTTCCAGAAGACCCAGAGGAGCCAGGCGGTCGCTACAACCGGCACGGTGACAAAGAAACCGGCGAGGAAGCGAACCTTTAACCAAGAGCGGAGCTTGCCACTCATACTTTCACGATACCATCACACCGGATTAACCGAGTCAACCATTCACCTGGTTCCATACTTTTTGATTGCAGCGCGGCCCTTGACACTGTTCGGGTCAAGGGGGCTATCGCCCGCCCGTGCTCCCGCGAAGATCAGCCTGGCAGGAAAAGGCCCACCCCGGACGTGGTAGGAGAGAATTAGCGTGTTCGAGCGCGGGCTTTACCCCCCGGTTTGCTTCGCAAACCGAAGCCGGGGGCATAGGCGCCCGCGCAAGTTGTCCTGGGGGGAGCATCGGCCTCCCTCGATCGGCTTGTCTGATCGAGTTGGACAGGGGCGGTTGGGCAACGCCCCCCTCCGAGATTTAACAGCGGAGGCGGAGGGCGCTGGGCAACACGCGAACGGTCAGCGGGGTTTCCCCGCACACCTCACCGTCCAGGTGGCACGGAAGCGCGGAAATCCCGGAAAGCTGTACGGTCCGGGCTTGATTGGCGCTCACTTTGGGGTTGGCGAGGTGTTTTCCGAAATAGATGGTAGGGATCCAGCAGATGATCTCAATGGCACGGAGGTCGCCCAGCACGATGAGATCGAGCTGGCCATCGGCAAGATCCGCCTGTGGCGCGATCTTCATCCCGCCTCCGAAGTAGCTGCCGTTCGCAACGACCACTGCTGCGGCAGGGCCATCAAAGACGATTCGCCCGTCGGCTTCGACCGTGACGCGCTGGTTTCGATAAGTCGCAAGGGTTGTCGCCAGCGCGGGAAGATAGGACCAGATCCCTCTGAGCGTCCCCACCTGAGCTTTTTGGGCCACGGCGGCATCGAACCCGGCTCCGGCCGACCCGATAAAGTAGCGCTCACCCCCGCGCCACCAGCGAACCAGCCCGAGATCCACATTCGTGTCTCGACCTTCCACGAGCTGGCGACACGCCGCCCGAAGGTCCCGCGGCAGATTGAAATTTCTCACGCCGTCACACCCTCGCCCGGTGAAGACGCAGCCAAGGGTCGCCATGGTCCTC
>DATEAO010000229.1:0-2018 GCA_035288345.1 Candidatus Methylomirabilota bacterium
CAAGCCGATCGAGGGAGGCCGAACCTCGGCCTGAACTTGCGCCGGCAGAGCCGGGGCTCGAACAACTCGCCCGCCCGTGCCCTCAACTTGGGCAAAGCCGCGCTCCCTGACCGCAGCGCTAGCTCGCTCGTTCAGCAAAAGTCTGCACGTTTCTGCCAAACTCTATTGCTGGCGTCCACTCGCGCCGTGCTGAGAAGCGAGCAGATCAAGGCCCGAGGGAGGAGGAACCCCGAGGCGCATGCAGTATACGTTGAGGGGTTCCAACGACCGAGAACGAAGAGCTGCGACGCTTATCGGCACGGCGCTAGCGTTTTTTTCGGAGCACGGGGATCATCATGATGGGCCGCCGGGAGCGGTCCAACAACTTCTTCACATCAAAGTTCGAGAACCACTGCACGAGCTCGAAGGCCGGGACCTGGGCCACCAGCGCGCGGAGCTCTTGAGGGAAGACGACCCGCGTCAGATGGTGCTGGCGGAGGAGGGACCGGGTGCCGTTCTCCTGGATCTCGAACAGGATCTCTTCCCGGCACACCTGGCTGACCAGATTGGCGTTGCGGAGCGTGGTGAAGGTGGTGCGGATCGTCAGGCCCCCGCGCCGCTTCGTCCACGCCCAGCGCCACGCGGGGTTTGCCCAGGAGTTCGGGATCATCCGGTCGAAGATATAGAGGCCGCCCGGGCGGAGCGCGCGGGCCACGGCTTTGAGGTGATCCAGAATCGCCTCACTGGTGAGCAGATGCCCTTGGGAGTCCTGCATGCAGATCACGGCGTCAAAGGGACGGGGGACCCGAAAGCGCGCCATGTCAGCGTGGATCAGCTCAACGGAGAGCGAGCGATTGGCAGCCTTCTGCCGCACGTAGTCGAGGTTCTCTTTAGAGAGATCGAGCCCCGCCACCTGATAGCCGCGCTGGGCCAGCCGGAAAAGGTGTGAGCCGGTGCCGCAGGCCACATCCAACAGTCGACGAACCGGACGACGCGCGTAACGCTTGAAGCAGGCTTCGAGGAAATCCGTCTCAGCCTTCCGGTTCTGGTCAAAGGCGATCTCGTAGAAGTGGGGAGCGCTGTAGAAGGTGGTCCGCGCAGGCATGGTCAGCTATTTTCCCCACCACGCAAGCATCGCTTCGCGAATCAGCCAGGCCGCCAGGATCGGCGTCCGTCCGCTCGGATCCCACGGCGGTGAGACCTCCGTCAGATCCATTCCGACAAGCTCACATCCGGCCAGGAGCCTCAGCGCTTCGGCCAGCTCGGTCGCTCGCAGTCCCCCCGGCTCGGGGGAACCGGTGCCCGGCGCCTCCGAGGGGTCCAGGACATCGATATCGATGGTCACGTAGACCGGGCACCCCGCGAGCTCCGGAAGAGTTCGGCGCAGGGCATCGAGGGGGTGGATCTCATGAGCCGGATAGAGGCGGGTGTGCCGGGACTCAAACTCTTCCCGGGTTCCGCTGCGCGGCCCGATCTGGTAAAGATGATCAGGAGGGAGCCACTCGAGCAGCCGCGCCATCGCCGAGGCATAGTTGAAGCGAGCGCCGAGAAATTCCGGCCTCAGGTCTGTGTGGGCGTCAAATTGCACGACACGGAGGGACGGGAATCGGCGAAGGTAGTGCTTGACGACAGGCACGGTCGCCGTGTGATCCCCCCCGAGCATGACCGTCGGGCGGCCGGCTGGCAGTTCGGCCTCGATCTGGGCCGCGACAGAGGCCAACTGAGTTTCGGGATCGCCGCCGGGGAGGTGGCAGTTCCCCAGGTCGGCGATCGGAAGATCTAAGAGATCACGGACCAAGACCGGTGAGTAGGTTTCGATCGAATCGGAGGCGACCCGGATGGCGTTGGGCCCTCGGTGGGCGCCCTTTCTCAGATTCACGTTCCCCTCGAAAGGGATGCCGAAGATGAGAACCGCAGCGTCCTCCGCAGGGGAAGTGGCAGCGATGAATGCCGGAGACTGAGGACGCATTCTCTGTACCGGGGCTAGGGGCCAGGGGTTCGCAAAGGCTGATCTCGCAAGCCCCTGACCCCTGGCCCCC
>DATEAO010000230.1:0-11973 GCA_035288345.1 Candidatus Methylomirabilota bacterium
TGGAGCGTGGTGGGCGCGTTCGGCCAGGAGACGACGTCCTCTGGCCTGGGCTCGTAACTCTCCTTACACTGGGCGCAGAGCTTGCGGACGAGCCGCTGCGCCACCACGCCAATGAGTGACGAGGAGAGCAGGAACGGCTCCACTCCCATATCCAGGAATCGCGTGACCGCGCCCGGGGCGTCGTTGGTGTGGAGGCTGGAGAGCACGAGGTGACCTGTCAGCGCCGCGTGGACCGCCACCTCGGCGGTCTCGAGGTCGCGGATCTCTCCGACCAGAACGATATCAGGGTCCTGACGCAGGATCGCGCGCAGGCCCGAAGCAAAGGTAAAGCCGATCCGCGAGTGAGTCTGCCCTTGATTGATCCCGGTGAGCTGGTATTCGACGGGATCCTCGAGCGTCATGATGTTCCGCTCAGGCGAGTTGATCTCCATCAGCGTGGCATAAAGCGTGGAGGTCTTCCCGGAGCCGGTGGGGCCGGTGACCAGCAGGATCCCGTGAGGCTTCTTCACCACCTGACGGTAGCGCTCGAGCGTCTCCGGTCCAAACCCGAGGTCAGCGAGCTTCATGACATTCGCGCCCTTGTCCAGAATCCTGAGCACCACTTTCTCGCCGAAGATCGTCGGAAAGGTCGACGTGCGGATATCCACGGGCCGTCCGTCAACCACGACGCGAAAGCGGCCATCCTGAGGGAGGCGCTTCTCGGAGATGTCGAGAGACGCGAGCACCTTGATTCGCGAGATCACGCCGGCCTGCAGGTCGCGGGGGATCTCGGGCTCGTCGTGCAAAATCCCATCGATCCGATAGCGGAGCCTGAGCCGCATTTCGTCCGGCTCGATGTGGATGTCGCTGGCCCTGATTCGAACCGCCTGGGTGATGAACTGGTTGGTGAGCCGGACCACCGGCGCTTCGTCGAGGCTCGGCTTCTCCGCCAGGAAGGACGGGAGCGGCGCCGGCTCTGTTGCGGATTTGGACTGAGGGCGGGGGGTGGCCGGGCCGAAATGCTGCGTGATCGCCCTCAGGATATCGGTTTCGGTCGCGACGACCGGATTGATCTGTGAGCCCGTGAGGAAGCGGAGGTCATCGATGGCGTGGAGGTTCGATGGGTCAGTCATCGCCACGGTCAGCGTGTTCTCGACCTTGAAGAGCGGGACGGCCTTAAACTTCCTGGCAGTCTCTTCCGGGATCACTGAGACGACGGTTGGGTCCACGAGATACTCCGAGAGCTTGACGAACGGGAGGTCGAGCAGGATGCTCATCGCTTCCTGAAGCTGATCCTCTTTGACCAGCTCGAGGTCGAGAAGCACCGGACCCAGCGCGCGGTGCTCCTTCTTCTGGATCTCGAGCGCTTTGGCGAGCTGCTCTCTGGTGATTTTCCCCTGGCGGATCAGAACCTCACCCAGGGACTGTACGCCTATTTTGGTCATCAGAAGATGTAACGAAACCCCTTATGAAACTAAGAGATTTCGCATTTTCGAATCTATCACCGCCGTGAAAGCCTCGTCAATGTTTAAAGACCCGGGGACCGGGGTTCGGGGTTCGGGGTCCGCATGCAGCTCAGCGCTCAGGGTTGGCGCGCCAAAAAGGGCAGGGTTAATGGCTGTTTGAAGGAGGGTGGCGGCCGGCGGTCTCCAGGATCACGATAATGAAGAAGACGGCGGTCGCCTGGATAATCAGGAGAAACGCCTCATAGAGGTGGGCGCCTTTGAGGAGGAGGGCGCTGATCCCGAGGGCCACCGAGAGGAAGTGGATGAGGAGGACCGTTTGGCTCTTCGAAAGGCCCAGCGCCTGAAATCGGTGGTGAATGTGGTCCTTCCCCACATAGGCGAGCCATTCGTGGAAGGAGTGGACCTTCCCCGTGATCATCCGGTTCACCGAGACGTAACAAATATCAAAAACAGGGACCGCAAGGATCAGGAGTGGTGTCGCCAACGCCACCAGCGGATCACTATGGTCAGCCCACTCGCCCATGACCGCCAGCCCGGCCAGCGTGAAGCCGATGAAACTTGACCCTCCATCGCCCAAAAAGATGGCGGCCGAGGAGTGGGGGCGGAAGTTATAGGGGAGGAACCCGAAGCTGGCGCCGAGGAGCGCTGCTGCCAGATACATCAAGTGGAACTGATCAGTCTGGGCCGCGACGACTCCGAAAAAGAAGCTCGAAAAGACCCCGAGGCCGGCGGCGAGCCCGTCCATCCCATCGAGGAACTGGACCGCGTTGGTGATCGCCGCAAACCAGAGGATCGTGAGCAGGCCATTTGCGAGCAGGGCAAACGGAAAACTCGTTGGGACCAGATTGAGCGTCACCCCGTAGAGCACTGCGATGAGCGCTCCAGCGACGTGGCCGGCAAGCTTCACAGAGGCTCGAAGATTGAAGATGTCGTCCAGCACGCCAATGGCGAGCACCAGCGTCCCGCCCAAGGCGACGCCTTTGAGCTCAAGAGAGAAGTGGAAGTTATAGAGCACCCCGATCGCAAAGGCAGCGTAGACCGCCACGCCACCCAACAGCGGCGTGGGCAGGTGATGGATTTTTCTGGATGCCGGAAGATCCACCACACCGTACCTGAGGGCGATTGACTGCACCAGCGGAACGATCAAAGACGCCACCAGGAACGTGAACGCGACCAGATAGAGCCCCGAGAGGTTCTGGAGGAAAAACCAGCGTCTGGCCGGTGGGAAGATGAGCAGCCCCAAGATGACAAGCCTGATCACATAGCCCAGAAACTCCGGCCAGTTCATCCAGAGGCCCTGGGGCTTGGCGTCAGCGAGCGCTCGGCTCATAGAGAACCCGTCAGCGTGGCTGCCACGCATTGGGCCTCCTGATCCGTGAGGCTTGGGTAACACGGGAGCGAGAGGGCGTGCTGCCAGACCCGCTCGCTGGTCGAAAAGCCGGTCAAGCCCATGAGCCGGTGCAAGGGTTGGTAGACCGGCCGGCGGCAGTGAATCTCCTCTTTTTCGAGCGCCGCGATCACGCGATCCACCGGCTCGCGCTTCAGGCGAACAATAAAGCGATGGTAGATGTGGCCGCTCGTCCTGGCGTCTGGCGGGAGATCAACCGGAGCGCCAGCGAGGGCCTGGCGATAGATCCCAGCGATCGCCCGTCGACGAGCAATGAAAGCCGGCAGCTTCTTCAGCTGAGCCAGACCGATCGCCGAAGCGAGATCGGTCAGCTTCGCGTTCATGCGAGGCTTCAAGTCGTCGCGCTCGTCATATTCCCTGAGGTCTCTCAATCGATCGAGCAGGGTGGGATCGTCGGTCGCGACCATCCCTCCCTCCCCTGTGGTGAACATCTTGGTGGCATAGAACGAGAAGATCGAGAGCTGTCCGGAGCTCCCGACCGGATGGCCGTTGAGCTCCGCCTGCCTGGCCGGCAGACAGGCCCCAGCGGCCTGAGCGCAATCCTCGATGACAGGCGGGCCGAGCGAGAGAAATGGCCCGGGGTCAGCGGGCAGTCCGAAGCTATGAACGACAATGACCGCCCTGGTCTTTTTTGTGAGCCTCCGCTTCACGTCGTCAGGGTCAAGATTCAAGCTCCCCTCGTCGATCTCGGCAAGCACGGGCCGCGCCCCTGCGGCCACCACCGCGTGATAGAGTGCGGCGCAGACGTAGCTCGGAAGAATCACCTCGTCACCAGCGCTGATGCCGAGCGCCAAGAGGGAGAGGTGGAGCGCGGCGGTCCCTGAGCTCAGCGCCACGGCTCCGCGCACGCCCAGCCACCGGGCCATCTCATCTTCGAAAGCCGCGACACGCGGCCCCTGGGCGATCTGGCCAGACCGCAACACGGCAGTCGCGGCTTGGATTTCTTCGTCGGAGAGCGTGGGGCGCGAGTGCGGAATCATGAGGATGAGCGATCAGCAGTCAGCATTCAGCTTTCAGCCTCGACCAGTCGAACTCCTAACAAGCTAATTGCTAATCGCTGATGGCTGAGTAGCACGGGTGCTAAATATTTATGAAGAGGCGGACCGATTGGAACGCCTCCGCATACTTCACCCGTCCCTGCACTCCTCTGAAGTTGGCGCATGAGACGGCGGTCTCAATGATGCTCAGGTCCTCGATATTCGTTTTGGTCACCTGGGAGCGATGGGCTTCCAGGCTTGCCAGCTTCCAATCCAGCACCGGCTGAATATCCACGTAGACATTCGGATGAAAGTCCTGGGTGGTCGGCACTTCGTAGAAGAGGAAGTTGGGGATGTACCGTGTGGCGGACATGGTGGCTTGCGCCAGGTGGCGGTGATCCTGATGGGTATCGTCGGGATAGTTGACGAAGATAAACCGGGGATCTGTCTTTTTGATCACGTTCTCGATCGTGACGATCAGCTCGCGCTCGAGCGGCAGCTCGGTGTCGCGGTATCCCCCCCAGAAAACCTCCTTCACGCCGAGGACCCTTGCCGACTCCATCTGCTCGCTGCGTCTCACGTCCGGGTCTCCCCCGAACTCGCCCGAGGTGGCGATGAAGAGGAAAACGTTGTGCCCTTTCTGGGAGAACTTGACGATGGTCCCACCGCATCCGAATTCAATGTCGTCTGGATGCGGCCCGATGGCGAGAACGTTCATGAGTACGGGGCTCGGGGTCCGGGGTTCGGGGTCCGCAAACCCTGGACCGGGGTTCGGGGCTCGGGGCTCGCACTTTGGATTTTGGATTTTCGATTTTCGATTTCGGATTTGCGAGCCCCGGACCCCGAACCCCGAACCCCGAACCCGTTTTCATTCCGGACCCCGGACCCCGAACCCCGAACCCCGAACCCCGACGACGGGGATCCAGTGACTGCCGCTTCTGATGATCGAAGCGCTCTGTTCTCCATGATCTAATAATAGGTCAATGACGGAGAGATTCGGAAGAAATTCACCTCCGCCTTGCGAATATTGCGGGTGCTGGTAGTCCTGCTGCCAGACTCCAATGCCGGCGGCCCGAAAGCGATCGAGACCCATATACTTGGGGCCATCCTGCCCGGCCAGGTAGCACTGCCCCCCCACCGCCTGGCACAGGTCCAAGAGCCGGTCGGTCGGCTCATCCCGCGCCGCCAGGCGCGAGGCGAGCTCGAGGCGGCAACTGATCCCAAGCTCGGCCGCCAGGAAGCGGGCCAGCTCCACGTTCAGCTCGGGGAGCGTGGGCCACGGATGGCTCAAGATCCGCTCGAGCTCAGGAAGGGACTTCGAAAGGTACGGCGCGCGCGCATAGTGAAGACGGAGCGCCTGGAGGTGCTTCCGCGCCCACCCCTGCTGATGATCGATCGTCACATCGATCAGACGCGACGGGAACGGCGCCCGCACCGGGACCGTGAGCCACTGCCATCCCTGGGCAGTCCTGATCTTGTTCCGGTTCTGCCAGCCGTTCTTCTCGTACTGAACCGTGTCGAGAAAGATAAAGACATCCGCCTCCATCATCTTGGCCATGTAGCCAAGCCAGGGCAGATAGTGCGGCTGGTGAATCGCCACCTTTACGGGCCGTGTCGATAAGCTTCGCATACCGTCGTTCTCGGTTGTCGCCAATCCTCACGTACAACCGCGTACGCTCCGGTTGGCTCCTCCCTCGGGCCTTGGTCTGCTCGCTTCTCACCACGGCCCGAGTGTATCTGCCTTTACGATTAGTGGGGCTGATGAATCGCAACTCCCCTTGCGTGGCGTCAGGTTTGGTCTCTATCTCTCCTTTCAGACCCGATGCGATTCATTAACCATCGAACACTTTCGTAACCTTGGAATGGAGAGGATTAACAGTTCGAGGAAGATCGGGGAATGATTTTGCCAACTTACACAAGCTACCATCCGCCGAAATTATAAAAAGATTTCTTTTGGTAAGGCCATAAAAATCGAGAAGGTACTTCTCTGTGGCCAAAAGCATGAGATCAACAATTCCAGGATCGCTTCTTACTTGTTTCTTCTTTTTCATTTTGAAAAGCTTTTCAAAACATCGGTCGACACTAATCACAATGTCTCGATTCGTATCAATGTCATGGCATCTCACATGACGCTTATGGCTTCGCAATTGTTTTGGAGACATATGTAGGAATTTGGACAACCTCTCTCTGGCCTGTCTATAGCTTGACGGATATTTGAAAATACCAGCTTCGAAATTCTTTTTGGCCAGCACCTTAAAGGTTTCGGCTATGCACAGCTCCGTAACGTAAACTTTCCCTTTGTTCCTCTTCATCTGACGGTCGATTTCCGTCCACCACTCCTGACATTTTTGTATTCGGTCTTTCTCCCCAGCATTGTGGAACGAGTCTGGCTTCAAGAATTTGTTGGCTAGGAAATTTGAGTCGACCAAGAAATAATTGCAACTTGTCGGATGCTTAGGGATCTTGTATACAGGCATTGCTAAATCACATTTGCCGGTGATTCGAGTATCGATGTACTCATGCTTCAGTTCTCACGTTCCACGAAGATGGGATTGGTCAAAATGCGGTTGGGTGACGGGCCTCGCACCTCCAACCGGTAGTATCCGCGAGCCGGCGCGACCGGGTCTTTGAAGTTCATCCGGAACGGAGTCTTTCCGCTCCACACCCCTGCAAGCTCGCTTCCTCGAATCAGCGTGAGGCGGACCGGAAGCTGGCTTCCGTCAGCGGCCGCGACCGCCATCCGCACCTCGATCGGTCCTGTCCCAGTGGCTCGGAGCCTGTCGCCGGAGATGGCGGCGCGGTTGGATTGGACGACACTCCACTCCTCGAGGACCAACGGCGCCGATGCCTTCCGGAGCGCGTAGAAGCGCCCACGGCGAAGACTCTCGAGAACGCCAGCGGGGCTCTTCTCCTCAACCCAAAAGACTGTTTGAATCCCTCCCAGCCGTTTCCCGGCAGAGGCTGAGTGATAGGCGGCCTCTCCGATTGCCCATCCAGGAACTTCACGCTGTCGTCCCAGAAATTTTTCGAGCAGGTAATCCCACCGCTCCCCCGGAACCGGCAAGCGTGTGGCCTGATCATAGACCGCCCCGAACGCCGTGTAGCGATCGGTCTTGATCAGATCGTCCGGGTATGGGTCTGTCTGAGCCCGCACGGTGAGCCCGAACAGCGAGTGGGACGATCGATCCGCCGCCTCGGGAAGCGACCAGATCGTCACGCCGCCCCTGGCCCGGACGTAATCGATCAGCGCTTGGTGCGGGACGAGCGTCGCATTTGCGCCGTATGAGGCGAGCGGATCAATGGCGTACGGGTAGTTACTGATGAGTCCCAACAGGCCGAGCGCGGTGAGCGCGCCGCCACTCACCCAATGACGCCGCACTTGGACCACCACGAAGCGCCCCATCCGGTTGGCCCGGCGCGCCGGTTTCAGGAACAGCCAGAGGCCGGCGAGGACCAGCAGCGCGGGTGTTAAGAGAAGAAGGCTCCTCCATTCGTAGTGACCGGTCCAGGGGTTTCCCAACGTCGGCAACCGCTTCAAGTCGTCGGGATTCGTGATCCCGAAGACCAGAAGGTTCTTTTGGAGATCGTGATGCGTGAGATCCCCTGTCAGAAGGCTTCCAGTCCAGTAGGTATACGGGATCACTTCAACGCCGGGCAGGAGCAGAACATCAGGGTGGCGGCTCTGGACGCGAGCGACTTCTTTCAGGTAGGCGTCCACCCCCATGCGAAGGACCGAGGGATACTCCGTGACCTTGACGCGGACGGGAAAAAGGTCATAGTCGATTCTGAGCAGAAAGTTTTCGGTGAGGAGGATCGCTTCGATCCCCTGATCTTTCGCGAGTGACACGAGGTGCTCGAGTGAATGGACTCCGGTGCTGAGCGTGGAGTGGACATGAACGAGCGCCGGGACCCGTTTCAGCTCTTGAGCGCTGGATTCCGGCGCAACAAGCAGCAAGCTGAGCGCAAAAGAGAGCGCCTGCCAGACGTGCGACGGGGAAAGACGGTTGATCATCCCAGCCCCGGTCCCCCGACCCCGAACCCCGAACCCCGGACCTCGGCCCCTGGCCCCCGGCCCCCGGCCCCCGAGGCCAGGCCTTTCTCGGTCAGGCAGTCCCGATAGAGTCCGAGGATCCGCCCTTCCATGACGGTCAGGGAGAACTCGGCGAGCGCGCGCCGGCGCCCGGCTTCTCCCATCGCGCGACAGCGCTCGGGGTTGGTGAGCAGCGCGATGATCGCCTTTGCCAGCGCGTCCGGGTCGGATGGCGGAACGAGGAGGCCGGTCTCACCATCCACGACCACGTGCGGGACCCCACCGACACTGGTGGCCACCACTGCCTTTCCAAGCGCCATGGCCTCAACCAGCACGCGCCCCATCCCTTCGTTGAGAGAGGGAAGCACCACCAGATCAGCAGCCGACAGAACGATCGGAACGTCGGACCGCGCCCCGAGCAGAGTCAGCGCGTGGCGAACGCCAAGAGTGTCGGCCTCCCGATCGAGTGTCTCTCTGAGCTCGCCGTCTCCAGCGATCATCAGGTGGGCCTCGGGCACTGCGACAAGAATCTTCGGCAGCCCGGCCAGAAGGACGCTGTAGCCTTTGATCGGGACCAGCCGCCCCACGCTCGCGAGCAGCTTCAGGTGCGGCGGCGCCTCCAGCGCTTTTCGGGCTTCGTCCAGAGGCAGCGCAGCTCGAACCACGGCGTCGAGATTCACCCCGCTCGGGATGGCGACATATTGAGTGGCGGTTCCGATCCCCCGCTCGAGATGCTCGGGGATTCCTCGCGGGGTCAGCGTGACGATTCGGTCGGTGACGCGCGCCATCCACCGCTCAAGCATCGTGAAGATCGCCGTAGCGAGCCGTCCGTAGTACCCATAGAAGATGTGACCGTGAGGCGTGTGAATCACGATCGGCGCACGACAGAGCCAGGCGGCGATGCGGCCGAGCAGTCCGGCCTTTGACGTGTGAGTGTGGACAATCGTGGCGCGCTCGCGGCGGATCAACCCGATCATCGCCCACAAGGCCCGGAGATCGCGCCAGGGGCGGACCGCTCGTCTCAACGTCGGGATCACGATCACCTCCACGCCCCGACGCCGCGCGTCGTCGACGATGGTCACCTCGTCCTCTTCCCCAGGGCCGGAAACAAGGATGGAGCGATACCCGGCGCGACTCCCCATCAGTACGGATTGGATCGTATTTTCTGCAGACCCTCCAAGGGTCAACCGGGTGATGATATGGAGAACCGTCACTTTGCCGGGCGGCACGTTCATTTCCTGGCGAGGACCGACAGCGAGGGCCCGAGCAGCCAGCGCGTCCCTGAGACGCCAGATACGACCTGAGCAGCGCCATACACGAGCCGCTTGATCATCCTGACCACGCGCTCTCGTTCTTGAGGGACGACCTGGTAGGGATCTCCCCACGAGAGCGGGCTGTTCCAGAACCGGATCTTCCGGAACCCTGATGTTTCCAGAAGGATGCGAAGACTCTTGGGACTCCAGAGAAGAGAGTGAAAGATATAGGCGTCGTCGGACAAGCGGGCCAGGGAGGAAGGCCACCGCAACAGTCGACTCAGTCGGTACGCGTTGAGGTGAAAGTGCTCGTTCGGGGTTCTGATAAAGAGCTGCCCGTCTGGCGCCAACACGCGATGGATCTCGCGCAGCGGCTCACGGGGACGCGGGAAGAGGTCCAGCACGTTCCAAAGGGTCACGATGTCGAACCATCCATCAGGGAACGACATGTCGGTCTCCCCTTGATCCCGGAGCATCCCCAAAGACACGGCCAGCCCGAGGCGATTCGCCACCTCAACTGCCTCCGGTGACAGCTCGACGCCATAAGCGTCCCAGCCACGACCCTTCGCGAGCCTGAGAAATTCCCCGGTCCCGCACCCGACGTCGAGGAGACGCCGCCGTCCCTCGGCTGGAACGCGGTCCAGGAAATCCAGAAAGAGACCGCGACGCCGCTGGTCGATACGTTCGCTGGTGGACGGATTGGTATAGATCTTCAAATCGTAGTACGCGCGCACCCTCTCGACCGAAGGGCGGGGGTCCTGATAGGTCAGGTGGCAGCTTCGGCAGCGGAAGAGCTGCTCGGCGAGCCTTAGTCGATCCGGACGGCCGCAGATTGGGCAGCCTCCAGCGTCTGTCATCTCTCGCATGCTTGTTCGCCCAACCTCTGCACGTTTCTGTCAGACTTTGATTGTGACACCCAGTTGTGCCGTGGCGAGAAGCGAGCAGGTCGAGGCCCGAGGGAGGAGGAACCCCGAGGCGTATGCAGTGATACGTTGAGGGGTTCCGACGACCGAGAACGAAGAGATGCGAAGCTTATCGGCACGGCGCTAGATCATCTGACTGAGCGTGGCTTCCAGCGCATCCACCACACGTTCCCAGCTAAAGTGGGCCTCGGCATGCGCCCGACAGCGTTCTCTCAGCCCAGGGTTTGATCGCCGCGCAAACGCGATGATGCCGTCGGCGATCGCCTCGGGTGAGGCATCCCGAGTGATGAGGTCAGGATCAAGCGACAAGAGGATCTCAGGGGTCGCCCCCACCGGCGTCCCGAGCACGGGTGTGCCGCACGCCAGCGCCTCAGCGGTCACCAGGCCGAATCCCTCCAGCGCGCGGGTCGGGAGGACGAAGAGGTCAGCGGCTTGATAGTACGATGGGAGATCGTTCTCGTGGATGAAGCCCGCGAAGCGGACCGAGGAGTCAACCCGGAGGCGGCGCGCCAGTCTCGTCAGCGGCGCTTGCAGCTCTCCTCTGCCGCCGATCACCAGCATCGCTGGAATTTCTCCCAACACGATGACCATCGCGCGAATCAGATTGTCGATTCCCATCCTCGGCTCAAGGTCACGCACCGTCAGAAGAAGGAGCCCATCAGGCGGAAGGCCGAGCCGTTCCCTCACATGTGCTCGGTCAGCGGCCGGGCGAAACCGCTCGCAATCCACGCCACCGGGAATCTTCACAACGGGTGGGCTGACCTCACCATGATTCTTGTGCAGCTCCAGTCGCGAGAAATCGCTGAGCACGATGACCTGAGTGGCTCGCTTCAGCGCACGGCGTTCTACCCATCGAAGGGCCGGAGAGGCGAGACTCACAGTCCAGGCCAGATGGTCGCCTCGGTGTCTGAGCTGGTACTCCACTCCCGCCGGCGAGTGGAAGAAATACACGTACGGGATTCCCAATCGGGTCGCAAGGGGACCGACACCATACGCAGAGAGCGGTTGATGGAAAATGACCGCGTCCCACCCGCCCTGAGCCAGAAGGCGAGCCCCGGCTCGCCGAGCCGCTCCGATAGACGCGAAAAAAAAGGAGAGCGCATGGGCTCGCGACACCCGGAAATGGTGAACTGGGACGCCATCGGCCTCGGTCTCCGCCGGCGCGTCATACCAGGGTTCGCGGCAGAGCACGACGCAGTCATGCCCGCGCGCTTTGAGGCGACGGCACTGCTCCCGGATCACCCGCACAGAGCCGCCGCGGCGCTCGATCGGCGAGGAGTCAGCAACGACGAGCAGACGGAGTCTCGAACGCCCCATCAATCAACCTCACGGAGCAAGGCCGACTGACGGGTGGCCCACCCATCGAGATAGGCCTGGTGCCAGAGCTCGAAAACGATAAGAGCGAAGATCTGATCGAAATAGCTTCGGACTCCGGTGAGGTGTCGCTCCACGAGCTGGCGGACCGTGCCAGGACTAAAGTAGCCGCGACGCCTGACCTGGGCTTCAGAGAGAAGCTCCAGGGGCAAGTCCCTCAGGGGTCCCTTAAACCACGTTGCCAGCGGCAGGCTGAACCCCCGTTTGGGGTGATTCAGGATTTCCCCTGGGAGCGTCTGCGCCATGAGGTCCTTGAGAATCGCCTTCAGCCTGAAGCCGGGAAGACGCCGCTCAGGGGAGACACGAGCCATGTATTCCACCAGCCGGTGGTCACAGTAGGGCACGCGAAGCTCCAACGAGTTCGCCATCGTCATCTTATCGGCCAGCATCAGGAGATCTTCCGGGAGGTAGGTCTTGAGGTCGAGATAGAAGTAAGGGTCCGTCACGCTTCGCGGGGCCTGTTCGAGGTGCGCCACATGCTCAGCGAAGGGATCGATCGAACCGTCGCGGGAGAAGAGTTCAGCAAGCGCGGCGGGGGAGAAGAATGACCGCCAGCCCAGGTA
>DATEAO010000231.1:0-3492 GCA_035288345.1 Candidatus Methylomirabilota bacterium
TGCAACGTACATCTAAGTACGTCTCACTCCTCGCTTCCTCGCCGCCTTGCATCTGGACCTTTTTGAGCCGCCTGCAGGTAGCGGGTGTTTTTCGGCATCGTGCTAGAGTCAGTGCGCTGGTTGTGGTGATGGGGCTCTTCCTGACAGTGGCCGACCCGGTCTTCGCCCAGTCACTTCCATTTCCCAAGATCACGATCTCCGCCGGCGAGGCGAACAACCCTCAGGACGTTGCTGTCGGGATCCAGATCCTCTTCCTCCTGACGATCCTCACGCTGGCCCCGGCCATCCTGGTGATGTTCACCTCGTTTACCCGGATCGTGGTGGTCCTCTCATGTCTGCGGCACGCGATGGGCACTCAGCAGATGCCTCCGAACCAGGTCCTGATCGGGCTGGCGCTCTTCCTCACGTTCTTTGTGATGGCGCCTGTGGGGGAAGAGATCAATCGCACCGCGCTTCAGCCGTACCTCGCGAAGAAGATCGGGCAGGAAGAGGCGCTCAAGCGCGCCTCGGTGCCGGTGCGGGGCTTCATGTTTCGCCAGACCCGTGAGCAGGACCTGGCACTGATGGTCAGCCTGGCCAAGGTCGAGCGCCCGAAGAACCCCGACGGGGTGCCCACGCACGTGCTGGTCCCGGCGTTTGCGATCTCGGAGCTGAAGACCGCGTTCCAACTGGGGTTCGTGATCTTCATCCCGTTCCTGATCATCGACATGGTGGTGGCCTCGGTCCTCATGTCCATGGGGATGATGATGCTCCCCCCGATTTTGATTTCACTGCCGTTCAAGATCCTGCTCTTTGTGCTGGCCGACGGGTGGCACCTGGTGGTCCGTTCGCTGGTGACGGGCTTCCGATGAGAACGAACATTATGACCCGACGGCTGATCTCTACAGGAGCGCGGGCGGGCGACAGCCCGGGCGCCCGCGCTGCAATATGACATCTCAGATGGTCATGGACCTGGGCAGGGACGCGATGATGCTCGTGCT
Organism: Candidatus Methylomirabilota bacterium; assembly: GCA_035288345.1. Classification (GTDB taxonomy): domain Bacteria; phylum Methylomirabilota; class Methylomirabilia; order Rokubacteriales; family DATEAO01; genus DATEAO01. The sequence goes on from DATEAO010000231.1 coordinate 981, forward strand.
TTTGATCTCGGCGCCCATGCTGCTGGCGAGCCTGGTCACGGGCCTGCTGGTCTCGATCTTTCAGGCGGTGACCCAGATCCATGAGATGACTCTCACGTTTGTTCCCAAGATCATTGCGAGCTTTCTCGTGCTGGTGATCTTTGCGCCCTGGATGCTCCGCCTCCTCGTGCACTTCACCGCGAACTTACTCATGAATTTGGGGATGTATACCCGATAGCTATGGATCTCTTTCCGGTCTCGCTTCGCGACTCGCAACTTTTCTTCCTGACTTTCGTCAGGGCAGGGGGGCTGCTGGTTTTCGCGCCGCTCTTGGGACACCGGAGCCTTCCGACCACATTCAAGATCGGCGTGGCGTTCTTCCTCGCGATCGTGTTTTACCCGCTCCTCAAGCCTCTCAACTTCGTTGCGATCCGGGAGACCGCGCCCTTGATCGTGGCGGTGATTCAGGAGCTGGCGGTCGGGCTCTTGCTCGGCTTCACCGCGCTCCTGGTCTTTGCCGGGATCCAGTTCGCGGCCGAGCTGATCAGCTTTCAGATGGGGTTCACGTTTGCGAACGTGGTTGATCCGCAGTTCTCGGGCCAGATCTCGGTCTTCACGCAATTCCAAGACCTCCTGGTGGTTCTCCTCTTTGTTTCTCTGAACGGTCACCACCTGTTCCTTCGAGCGTTGGGCGAGAGCTTTCAGCTTGTTCCTCCCCTGGGCGCCTCGTTCGCGCCTGGCCTGGTCGGTCACCTCATGACAAGCGCCGCGCGCGTCTTTGCGATCGGGGTACAGATGGCCGCGCCGGTTGTGGCCGCGATCTTCCTTGCCAACCTGGTGCTCGGGCTGCTGGCGCGCACGGTGCCTCAGATGAACATCCTGATGGTTGGGTTCTCATTGACGATTCCACTCGGCTTTCTCGCGCTGGTCTTCAGCTCGCCGCTCTTTTTTAGGCAGGTCGAGGGATTGTTCCTCCAGATGGGCCAGGACTTGAGCGTCGTGGTCAGGAGCCTAGCGCCGTGACGATAAGCGTCGCATCTCTTCGTTCTCGGTCGTCGGAACCCCTCAACGTATACCGCATACGCCTCGGGGTTCCTCCTCCCTCGGGCCTTGATCTGCTCGCTTCTCGCCACGGCGCGAGTGGGCCTCAAGACCAAAGTCCTACAGGAACGTGCAGACGTTGGGCCAACAAGCAGGCTCGCGCCGTGGCGATAAGCGTCGCATCGACTCGCTCTCGCTCGCCGGTCTTATCGAGGTGCTCGCCTCGCCTTCGACTGCGGCTCGCCCTACCACGTTCTCGCTCGCGCATTGTTCGCGTTCTCTTTGTTCGAGCGCCGGCTTTGCCGGCGCAAGCTTGGGGGAGGTTCGGAAGGGGGGCGTGCCCCCCTCCGAGTGAACTAGCCAATGCCCGCTGACGATCGTGAGCGAACTGAAGCCCCAACAGGACGGCGACGCGCAGAAGCCAGAAAACGGGGGCAGGTGGCGCGCAGCCAGGAAGTCAACACCGCTGTGATCCTCCTCGCCTCACTGGGACTCTTCTACTTCATGGGCCAGAGCATGATCCAGCAGATGATCGCGATGGTTGGCAATGGCATCCGGGAACTGCCGGCAAGCGACCTCACCCCTGAATCGGCATACACCCTATTGGTCGGTTGGATGGTGGAGTTTGTGAAGCTGGTCGGGCCGTTCACCGGCGTGCTGATGGTGGCGGGCGTGGCGGCGAACGTGCTCCAGGTCGGGTTCCTGAGGAGCGAAGAGGCGCTCTCCCTCAAATGGGAGCGGCTCGACCCGATGAAGGGGCTGAAGAGACTGCTGAGCGTGAGGAACCTCGCGGAGCTGGTCAAGTCGCCCCTCAAGATCGCGCTGGTCGGAGGGATTGCCTACCTCACGATCCACCAGGAAGCCGCCACGCTCATTCAGTTGGGCGATGCGGGACCTTTTCTGAGCTTTCAGCTTCTGAGCCGTGTCACGTTTCTCGTGCTGCTCCGGGTCGCGATCGCTTTGGTCTTTCTCGCGCTCGCCGATTACGCCTTTCAATATTGGCAGCACGAGAAGAGCCTGAAGATGACGCGTGATGAAGTCAAGGACGAGTTGAAGCAGTCGGAAGGGGACCCGATGATCCGCGCGCGAGTGAAGAGCCTTCAGCGACAGATGGCAATGCGCCGGATGATGGCTGAGGTGCCCAAGGCGAGTGTGGTGGTCACGAACCCGACGCACCTCGCGATCGCGCTTCGCTACGACGAGAAAACAATGCGGGCCCCCAAGGTGGCGGCGAAAGGGGCGCGCTTGATCGCCGAGCGGATCAAAGAGATCGCCAAGCAGCACGGCGTGCCGCTCGTCGAGAACAAGCCCTTGGCGCAATCACTTTTCAAGTCGGTGACGATCGGTCAGGAGATCCCGTCGGCCTTTTACCGGGCCGTCGCGGAGATTCTGGCGTACGTCTATGCCCTCAAAGGGCAGTGGGTCAAGTGAGATGGCAAACCGTGTGACGTCCAGAAGCTTGTTGAGCCGTGTGCCCAGCACGGACATGCTG
>DATEAO010000232.1:0-2043 GCA_035288345.1 Candidatus Methylomirabilota bacterium
TCGCTGTCTGAGTCGTGAAACCGACGTGGCTCAGCCTGGCATCTATCTTGCGGACCACCGTTCCGTTCACCACCTCCAGACCCTCCTTCGGTATCGAGGGTTGCTTCGCCAATTGGTCATCCCGGAGGTTAAGCCTCGCTATAAGCGCTCAGTTCTCGGATTTGCCTGGACCGTTCTGAACCCCCTCTTCGCGATGGCCATCTTCACGATGGTATTTTCCAACATCTTCGGCAACCGTCCCAACTACCCCCCCTATGTCATCAGATCAATCCGGATAGCCGATCTTTGTCTCGCCACACCTACACCTCCTCTGTCAGCCATCGCGCGGTATATCGGGGGATCTACGAGGCGTGAGCGCCTTTGTACCATTCGATGGTTTTCCGCAGTCCTGCCTCGAACGAGGTCGTGGCCTTAAAACCGAATTCTCGTTCTGCCTTGGAGATATCCAGGCACCGACGCGGTTGGCCGTCCGGCTTGGTCGTGTCCCAGGTGATGGTCCCTGTAAAGCCGGTCAGCTTGGCGATGAGGTGAACCAGGTCGTTGATCGAGATCTCGAAGCCGGCCCCTAAGTTGACCGGGTCGCGCTTCTCGTACCGCTCGGTGGCGAGGACGATCCCCTCGGCGGCGTCCTCGATATACAGGAACTCCCGTGTTGCCTTCCCGGTCCCCCAGACGACGATCTCCCGCTGACCAGTTGTGATGGCATCACAGCAGTTCTTGATGAGCGCTGGAATCACATGCGACGAGGTGGGGTCGAAGTTATCCCCTGGACCGTACAGATTGACTGGCAGCAGATAGATGGCGTTGAATCCGTACTGATCCCGGTATGCCTGCGCTTGGACTAGGAGCATTTTCTTGGCCAGGCCATAGGGCGCATTCGTTTCTTCCGGATAGCCGACCCACAGGTCTTCCTCCTTGAACGGGATAGGGAGGAATTTCGGGTAGGCGCAGATCGTCCCGATCGCGACAAACTTGGCGACACCATGGAGGCGGGCTTGTTCCATGAGATGAGCCCCCATCATGAGGTTCTTATAAAAGAACTCCCCGGGCCGCTCTCGGTTCGCGCCGATTCCTCCCACTACAGCCGCCAGGTGGATAATGATGTCAGGGGTTGCATCGTCTAGCACCCGTTTTGCATCCTGGAGATTGGTCAAGTCGTACTCGCGGCTCCTCGGGACAGAGATCTCCGAATAGCCACGGGCGCGGAGTTTCTCCACGACGTGGGTGCCGAGAAATCCGGCTCCACCTGTGACCAGGAACCTCGTGTGTTTCTCTGCGATCAGCATGATATTATCTGCTTCGTCCCTCGCGCTGCGCGAGGTCATCCGCCCACCGCAGGTCCTCCGTGGCCTGCTCGAGCCACCGCCGTCCCTCTTCTAGGCTATTCTCTCTCATAGAGGACCAGTTCGCCCTCGCGTGCATGCCGCCAGAAGGGTTGGTGCTTGATCTGCTCCCACTCGGTCGGAGTGTAGCAGAGGAGATCGTAATCGACAGGCAGCGCCAAGAGGCTGTAAAGACTCTCCAGCCGGTCTATCACGCCGGCCTCGGTTCGACCGGATCGACCGATTCATCAAGATAGACGGCCACATCGACGTCGCTGAGGGGCTTGATCGGTGAAGCCACCACCCCGCCGAACAGGTAGGCGAAGACAAGACTGGGGCACCGTTCCAGCGCCTGGCCGAGTGAGCCTAGCCGCTCCTCAATATCTTTAGGAAGCAAACTCTTATGGATCATTGCGGTGAAACCCTCCATTCACCGTGGGTGTCGTCCTAGGGGCAAGAGGCTGTACAGTCACCGAAGCCGGTCTTTGACCTCGCTTCCCTCGGGGAACCCAGGTACTGCTCCAGATCGGCCTTCACCATCATCTCGATCAGGTCACGGAAAGAGACCGTTGGCTTCCAGCCCAGTTGTCTTCTCGCCTTGGTGTAATCCCCTTGTAGGAGCTCGACCTCGGCTGGCCGCAGTAGCGTCGGGTCAACGACGACATACTTTTTCCAATCAAGATCTGCAGCGGCAAAGGCGATCTCCACGAGTTCCCGGACC
>DATEAO010000233.1:0-8440 GCA_035288345.1 Candidatus Methylomirabilota bacterium
CCCCGCGGCGCCCACCCCTATAGAACTGTACGGCAAGTATCTCGTCGACGTCGAGATGGGAGCGCAGCAGGACACGACTCGGATCGAGCTGGCGGTCGCGTCGGTACAGCTCTTCATCCAGCGCGTGCTGCTCGGGCTGGAGAAGAAAGACGATGCGACGACTCTCGCCTTCAACGCCGACTTCGCAGAGCGCTGGGAGTGAATGAAGCGGTATGAGTCGTGGGCAAACAGCCGCCGGGTGTTCCTGTATCCCGAGAACTACCTCCGGCCGGATCTGCGCTCGGATAAATCACCGCTGTTCGTCGAAGCGGAGGAAGCGCTGGCGCAGCGTGAGCTGAAGAAGGAGAACCTCGACGACATCGTGGCCGATTACGTGCAGAAGCTCGATGAGGTGGCCCGGCTCGAGGTGGTCGGGACCTGTATGGAGGAGCGCAGAGACGATGAGGGCGGCTTGAGCAGGTCGTCCTTGCTCCATATCGTCGCCCGGACGAACGGGCATCCGCAGGTCCACTACCACCGCACCTGGGACGGGGAAAACGGGGGAATGGGTCACTTCACGTCGTGGAAGAAGATTGATCTCAACATCGACGGCGAGTGGGTGTTCCCGATCGTGCGCGACGGCCGCCTGACGCTCTACTGGATCAGGCACGAGAAGGACATGGAGAGCTTGAAGGATACGGTCGGCCTGACCTCTGCGCAGCCGTTTCCGCTCCAGCCGCACTTTCCCATGTTCCAGGATCAGTACCGACTTTCCTGGAGCACGCTCTATCGCGGCAAGTGGACCCCCAAGAAGACCGCCGAGAAACTGATTACCCGCCCGTTCCTACCGTTCTCTGAAGCCAAGTTCGCTGTGCGGGTCGTGGGGGACAGGGTGCGGATATCGGGATTGACGGTCTTGCAACTAGACATTGCGAAGAGCCTTTAACGGCTAAGCCGACTGACGGGAAATGAAGGAGTGACCTATGAGCATCTTTACAGAAATTAGGGACAAAGTTGGAGACGTTGAGAATAAAATTGGAGAAGTTAAGACTAAAGTCGAGGAAAATTGGCCGGTGCTTAAGACAGTGCTCGACGCGTTGGCCACGCGCGTCGCCCCGCCAGGCGAAATCCCGGAGAAGCTTGCGGATGATCTCAAGGCGATTCTCGGTCAGCTGCTCCTCCCAGCAACGGTCCCAAACCCAATCGACGAGAACAAAGTAAGGGCCTCCCTCGATCGCCTCGTGAATTATCTCGATCATCTCAACCCCGAAGCGGTAGCAAATGTGCTGGCCGAGAAGCTCAAGATTACGCCGCCGAGCACGCCGCAGACCTCTGAGGGCCTCGACAAGCTATTCCGAAGCCCTTCACCCACGCAGGTTCTGGACCTTATCCAGGTGCAAGGGCCCCACGGCAGGATGATATCGCTCAGGAATGCGGCGGCAGCACTGAGCTGGACGGGCGCGATGCCGGGCATCGAGTTCGGCTTCTTCGACGTCGGCGAAAGCGGCGTTCGGAGCGTGCGCCTCTCGCCGCTCCCTCTTCCTCCCTACCTTCCCCCTCCGGTATATAGTGCGCTGGGATATTTCTTCTTCGGGATTATCGGCGCGCTCGTGGGCGCGAGTGCCGACTATGGACCGCTTCTCCTTGCCGAGATCTTGTATTCTGCGTTCCCCGGTTATCCGGCGTTCTTCGATGTGCCGCTGGAGGAGGGAGCGCTATTCACGCACCTCCCCGTGGCGTGGGACGAACAGGACTCGAATCCTCTGGCGATTTGGCCGACAAGTGGTAGTCTTCCTAGTGTTCCGGGCCGGATCGACTACCTCAGAATCTTTCCCAACCTTCGCTCGATTCTCGCTGAAGATTTCGGCAATCTTGCGGAGCTACAGCACCTGAACCTCAAGGATCTTCCGGTTTCGAAGATCAGCGCTCTCGCCGGTGAGCTTAAGACGAATCTTCCCGCGGTTTTTAACCCGTCGGCACTCGGCGACGACTCTCCCCTTAAGCACCTTGCTCCGCCTGCTCTTTGCGTAGTGCGGCCGACCGCGCTTGCGTTTCCGGAGCGCTTGCTCAACCCTGCGCCGGTGATGATCTCCGACCCGCGCCGGTCCCGGGCTTTCCTGCTTGTCCCGAGGGAAGGAGATTCTAAGAATACGTTGGCTGTATTGGGCCCACAAACCAAAAAAGAGGCAACCGCTTCTGAGCCACGTCAGATTGATTGGTATGCCACGCCTCTCTACCATTCAGAGGCCGGGCAGTTTCTGCAGATTGCGAACCGCAGAGGTATTTCGGACCTCTACGAAAGCGCTGCGGAAGGCGGATCTCTCCAGGCTGGCGGGCGCAAGAACGGGTTTGACGACAGTTTCGTCGTTGTACTTCCGCCAGCGCTTTCCGGGGAGGTCGTTCGCACCGACTGCGTCGAGGGCATCCACTTCACCGGCGCGACGGGTGTCTACAACTGGGAGCTGTTTTTCCATCTTCCATTACAATTTGCGCGTCAGCTTGCCGCGAACCTCCAGTTTACGGAAGCAAATGTGTGGTTGCACAAGATCTTCAATCCTACCGTGGCTCAGGGTGATGTCCCGGCGCGATTCTGGCGCTTCAAGGCCCTCCACGACGAATCTTCGGCCGGGCCCCCGGCGTCGATCGGCGAGATCCTTCGGAACGCCGAAATCTCCGGGCCGATCGAAAAGTGGAGAGCTAACCCCTTCGATGCTCACGCAATCGCCCAGACACGGGCCGGCGCCTACCAACGCGCGACCGTGATGCAGACCATCGATACGTTGGTGGCATGGGGCGACAAGCTATTCCGCGAAAATAAGCAGGAGTCGATCAACGAGGCGGCAATGCTCTACCTGACAGCGATGGGGATCCTCGGAGAGCGTCCGCCGGAGGTTGCCCCTCCGCGTCCAGCGCCCCGCACGTACAACTCGCTCAGACGAGGAGGCGAGCCGTTGAACCCCTTCGGCGGTGCACTGGTCTCCATTGAGAACCTGATGGTTGGTGGCGGGGCAGCCCCGAACAGCGGTTCCGGCTCCAGCGGCACGACCGGGTCTTCTACGCTTGGTCCACTGTCAGGTCCATCGGTGCTCTACTTCGGCATCCCGGCCAACGAGAAGCTGCGCGGCTATTGGGATACGATCGAAGGTCGGCTGTTCGGGATCCGCCACTCGCTCGACATCCAGGGCCGTCCGCGCACGGGCCTTCTCGGTGCGGGAGGCTGGGGCGCAGAAGGGGCGGAGGGCATAGCGGGTTCGATATCTCCCTGGACGATGTCACCGGATGCCGGCGGCGCTGATTCCGCGCCAATCTACCGCTTTACGTTCGCCCTCCAGAAGGCCAACGAGTTCTGCGCCGAGGTCAAATCACTCGGGGGGGCGCTGTTGAGCGCCTACGAGAAGCGCGACGCCGAAGCGCTGGCCCGGCTTCGCTCCGAGCACGAAATCCGCATCCTCGAGGCGGCCGAACAGGTGCGGGCCATGCAGATCGACGAAGCGAGCGCAGCGCTCGAGGCTGCGGAGTACTCTCGCGAAGGCGCCAGGATCCGGATGGAGTACTATGACCAACTTAGCGGTGAGTTCATGAACGCGGGGGAGGTGATCAAGGAGACCCTGTCGGTCGCGTCGTCGGTGCTCCAAATAGGCAGCGGCATGGCGGAGCTCGCGGCGGCAACCATCCACGCCATGCCCGACTTCGCCATAGATGTTGGAGGCAAAGCCGGCTTCCCCATGCTCGTCGGCGAGGCGAAATACAGTTTCCGCTACGGCGCCAGCCACATCGCCGCCGCGATATCGGCGGGCGGCCGAGCGCTGTCGGTCACCTCGTCGGTATTGGGCTTGTTCAGCTCTCTCGCGGGGACGCAAGCGACGTATCAGCGGCGTATGCAGGAATGGCTTCATCAACGAGATCTCGCCGCGAACGAGGTGTCGTTGTTCGAGAAGCAGATCGAGTCCGCAAACATCCGTCTCCAGATTGCGAAAACGGAGCTTAAGAACCACGGCAAGCAGATCACCAATGCCCGAGAGGTTGCGACTTTCATGCGCGAGAAATTCACCAACGAGGAACTCTACCAATGGATGGTCGAAGAGCTTTCACGAACGTATATGGAGACCTACGAACTCGGCTACGGGCTCGCAAAGAATGCGCTGCGCAGCTATCAGCACGAGAATCCGGACGATGACGACGCTGTTAACTATCTCTCTGCACCGAACTGGGATTCTCTCCGCGAGGGATTGCTCGCCGGCGAGAGCTTGCAGCTTCAACTTCGCCGGATGGAGAACGCCTGGCTGGCGCGAGGCGTGCGCGAGGCCGAACTGGTCAAACACGTCTCGCTCCATCAGCAGGATCCTGAGACCCTCATCCGCTTGCGCCAGACCGGTATCTGCTTTGTCAACCTACCCGAACGACTCTTCGACGAGGACCACCCCGGTCAGTACCTCCGCAGGATTAAATCGGTGAGTTTGACGATTCCGTGCGTCGTCGGCCCCTACACAAGCGTGAACTGCCGACTGACTCTGGAGGAAAGCCGGATACGGATCAAACCCGAGTTCCTGGAGCCCGGCGACCCGTATACCGACAAGCGCGAGATCGAAGGTGGTGACGACCCACGTTTCGTCTATCGTGAGGGCGGTAACCGTTTAATTGCTACCAGCTCTGCTCAGAATGACTCCGGCCTTTTCGAGCTGAACCTCCGCGACGAGCGATACCTTCCGTTCGAAGGAGAGGGGGCCATCAGCCACTGGCGACTGGAACTGCCCAAAGAGACGAACCGGTTCGAGTTCGCCACCATCTCCGATGTCATCCTCCACTTGAAGTACACCGCGAGAGAGGCGAGAGACGACGGCGGCGAGCTGCGGCGCGCCGCCTCTCTCGCCACTTTCGGCCACGAGCTCGGCGATACGATTTCTCCCGACTGGCAGCCGCAAGCGCGCGTGCAAAGCTTCAGTGCAAGGGCCGAGTTCAGCACCAGCTGGTCTCGGTTCCTCAGAGCGGAGGCGGGAACGAGCCGACATGTTCTGGAGTTCGACCTCGCCGGGCCGAGGTTTCCTTTCACACCCCCCGATTGCGGGATCGAGCTGCTTTCCGTTGAGGCCGCACTGCTCGGCCCCGCGGGCACCGGAGAGGGCTGGAAAGGGACTTGGTTCTGGAATGAGACCGCCGACAATTTTGCATTGGTCAAAGAGAACGTTCAGTTCAAAGTGGCCGTGACCGATTCGACACCGCCGGAGGAGCGGCTGGGCGGCCTATATTCTGCCAGGCTCGACCTTTCGGAGGACTGGCGCGCCCACCACGATCCCTTGCGCCGCTGGCGCATCACGCTCGAAGGCCCGTCCGATACCGCGCCGCTCGGGACGATAGACGTGCTTTTGCTCTGTGAATATCGAGTCGTCTCGAAGGTTGATGCCTAGCCGGGATTTCCACAATGCGAAATCGTCGGCCGGCACGGCGAAATCCCTCGGGGGGGGCTTGATCTGCCGGCTTCGCCGTGAGCTCCGGATCCGGTGAGGTTTGGCGGGCGGCGGCCGCGTTTTCGGACCGGCTTCCGCTTGCCAGGACGGCCGCCTGGCGGGAGTCCCTGCCCAAGCCAGGCCCACGCGGTTTCCGGTCGGAGCCCTCTGTTTTTCTTGACATCCGTCTCAGTGGCGGTTTACCCTTTGATTCACCTGACCGATGTGCTCAGTAGGTTTTCGGCTCGAAACCCTTCCCCGCCGGGCAAAAGGGAGAGCTGGGCTATGGAGTTCCTGGACAGATTCTTAACTCGCCCCGCAAAGACGATTTCTAGACCGGGTCATGTTTCATGGGCTGAGACTGTTGCCGCGATGAACCGGTAAGGAACCGATATGGCTGAAAGCTCGAAACCCAATCGTATCGTCAAAATGATCGATGCAGTTATGAAAGCCGCGGGAGGAGATTATTCGATTCGGATTGCTGCTTCAGACAACGGAGACGAGCTTGACCGGTTGGGTGATGCGATCAGAGAACTGATCGGGCATGTGAAAGAGCGCGCCGACAAATGCCAAAGGATGGAGGCGGCTCTCCACGAGAACAAGGAGAGATATCGCCGTTTGAAGGACAATATTCCCGGAATGCTCTACTTCTTCGCATTGCATCCTGACGGAAGCTATTCTTTTCCCTATGTGAGCCCGGAGTCGCGCGAGTTGTTCGGTATTGAACCCGAAGATCTCATGCGTGATTGGACTCTTGTGTCGAGTCTCATTCATCCGGAGGATAGAGAGAGGTTTAACAAGTCGGTGAAGCATTCTGCGAAGACGCTTCAGCCCTGGAGGGAGGAGCTACGTCATATCGTCAACGGAGAAGTGCGCTGGTACGACTGTATATCTCGCCCGGAGCGGCAGCCCAACGGTGATATCCTTTGGGATGGAATCATTCTGGAGGTCACCCATCGCAGAAGGGCCGAGGAGGCGCTGCGGGAGAATGAGAAAATGTTCAGGGTCGTTTCGGAGATGACGTCGGATTGCGCCGTATCGTTTCGCGTGAACCCCGGCGGCGGGGTTCAGCGGGAATGGCGCTTCGGGGCCTATGAAAGCATCAGCGGGTATACCGAAGAGGAGTTGGATAAAGAAGGCGGTATGCGTGGGATTGCGCACCCTGATGACAAAGCTGTCGTTGACGAATCGCGTCGGCGCTCTTTGAGCGGCGAAAGCAATTCGGGCGAATACCGCATAGTTGCAAAGACGGGGGAGGTCCGCTGGCTGCAGAGATATGTGCGGCCGATATGGGACGAGGCGCAAGGCCGTGTTGTGCGGCTCGTCAGTGCAGTGCGCGACGTAACGGAGACCAAACGGGCGGAAGAGGAGAAAGCAAGGCTCGAAGCACAGTTGTTCCAGGCGCAGAAGATGGAATCCATCGGCCGTCTAGCGGGAGGCGTGGCACATGATTTCAACAATATGCTCAGCGTCATTCTCGGCTATGCGGAATTGATCAGGAACCGCTTGTCCGGCGGCGATTCCCTATTGAAGTACGTATCGCAGATAGAAAAGGCGGGCGGTCACTCCCGAGATCTGACCCGCCAGCTCCTGGCGTTCTCCCGAAAGCAGATCATTGCGCCCAAGCCCGTGAGGCTGAATGACCTGATCAACGAGACAAAGAAGACGCTCTCCCGGCTTATCGGCGAGGACGTTGATCTGCGTTTCTTTCCTGCAAAGGATCTTTGGATGGTGAACTGCGATCCTTCCCAGGTTGAACAGATCCTGGTCAATTTAGTCGTCAATGCCCGTGATGCGATGCCCGACGGAGGGGCACTGACGATTGAAAGCGCAAATGTCCGCCTTGACGAGGACTTTTGCCGGAAACATGTCGAAGCCATGCCCGGAGAGTATGTCCTGTTCACCGTGAGCGACGATGGGCTTGGAATGGACAAGGAGACCCTGTCGCAAATCTTTGAGCCCTTTTTCACCACCAAAGGAATGGGGGAGGGTACCGGTCTCGGGCTGGCCACTGTTTACGGAATCGTCCAGCAGAGCGGCGGGTTCATCAACGTCTATAGTGAACCGGGCCTGGGGACCACGTTCAGAATCTATTTTCCCAGAAGCATGGAAGAAGGCGAAGTCAGAGAGGATGACGAGGAGATTCCGGCTGCTTCCGGGGGCGGAACGGTTCTGTTGGTGGAAGACGATGAGATGGTGCGCGACATGACAACGGTGATGCTTGAGGCACTGGGCTACACGGTTCTGGTCGCAGGATCCCCGGAGGACGCCGTGCGGTTTTGCGGAAAGAGGGAGGAGCCCATCGACCTTCTGATGACCGATGTGGTGATGCCGGGGATGAACGGCGCAGAGTTAAGGGACAGGATTGAAGCCATAAGGCCGGGAATCAAAGTCCTTTTCATGTCCGGATACACGTCCAAAGTCATCGTCCATCACGGAGTGCTGGAAGAAGGGGTGAATTTTCTACAGAAACCTTTCACTATGAAGGATCTTGCGCGAATGGTCCGCGCTGTGATCACAGGGAGGCAATCGCGGTAGAGTTGAACACAGCCGGACTGGCGCTATCCCGCCGCAGTGGGGAAAAAGAAAAATCGATGACTTCCAGTGACGCTCCACAGGACTTTCACGTCCTGGCCAAGCCGACCGGGGCCGTATGCAATCTCGACTGTAAATACTGCTTCTTTCTGTCCAAGGAGATGCTCTACTCCGGCAGCCGGTTTCGGATGGCGGATGACCTCCTGGAACTCTACATCCGGCAGCTGCTCGATGCGAATACGGCCCCGGAGGTGAACGTCGCCTGGCAGGGCGGCGAGCCGACCCTGATGGGGTTGGAGTTCTTCAAGCGGTCCCTCGAGTACGTGGAGAAGCATAAAAAACCGGGGCAGCGCGTTTCCCACACCCTACAAACCAACGGGACCCTCCTGAACGACGAATGGTGTGCCTTTCTCAAGGCCCATAACTTCCTCGTGGGGCTGAGCGTGGACGGCCCGCGGGAAATGCACGACGCCTACCGGGTG